>CAYTKR010000159.1:0-11100 GCA_964438295.1 uncultured Anaerolineales bacterium | reverse complement strand
TACAGGGGGAAGATTGCGTTTTATTTTCGCGTAAACACCCGGTTGAAGCGATAGTGAAGCGCCCTCTGCAACGCAACTGGTAGGGTTATCGACCAGATATGCCGGGACACCAAGTTCTTTGGTCAGCAGCTTATCAACACCGCGTAACAGGGCTCCCCCGCCACACAGCGCGATTCCGCGATCGATAATATCGGAGACCAATTCGGGAGGGGTTTTCTCCAGGACCCTGCGCGCCGCCTCTACGATCTGGCTCAATGGCTCTTGGAGGGCCTCGACCACTTCACCCGTTGTCAGGGTTAGCGGTCGCGGTAAACCCGTCACCGAGTCCTGTCCCTGAAATTCGATACTCATTTCCTCATCCTGGGGTACTGCGGCACCGATTTCGATTTTGATGCGCTCTGCGGTCGGTTGCGCGACGATCAAACCGTATTTGCGGCGGATATACGTCATGATGGAATCGTCTAATTGCAAACCGCCGGTCCTCACCGTCTCGGCGGAGACAATGCCATACATGGCCAGGACACCCGCCTGACTGGCTCCGCCCCCTAAACAGATGATCATGTTGCCAGTTGGAGTATGGAAGGGTAAATCTACACCCAAGGCAGCGGCCATAGGCTGCTGGATCAGGAAAACATCCCGCTTGATAGCCTCAAGGGCGGCCTCGTGAACCGCGCGTCGCTCGACGCTGGTAACGCCGTAGGGAACCGACATCATCACTCGAGGGCGAAAAACGCGCATCGGGCTGCTGACCTTTTTGATCAGATACTCGAGCAGTTTCTCAGTGACCTCATAATCGGCGATGACGCCGTTCTGCAGGGGGTAGGCCACCTCTAAAGTTTCAGGAACCCGCCCATACATATCCTGGGCTTCCTGCCCAAGGGAGACGATCTTCAACTCGTCGACGGCAATTGCTACCACCGTGGGTTCCTGTAGAATAACCTGCCCATCCTCGGATATTCTCGTCCGGATAGTACCTAAATCAATCCCCAGGTCTTTCGAAAAAACAGCCATTTATTATTCGTCTTCCAGCACCACGGGCACATCCGGGCGATGGCTACCTCTTCCACGGTAGCGACGCACGGCATCCAGTCTTAACTTGGAGCGGCGCAAAGCGGCCTCTAAGCGCAGATAGGCATCGGAATCAGGTGGCGGGCCTTCCTCGAGGTATTTTTCGGCGCGCTCCCGGGCAGCCTCCGCGCGGGAGATATCGATCTCTCGCACATTCTCTGCCCGGTCTGCAAGTACTGTGACGATATCAGGCTGAACCTCGACTACACCGCCAGCAACAGTGAAGGCTTCCTCGGTCCCTTGGTATCGCACTCGAATAACACCGAAGTCAAGCGTGGATAGCAGCGGGGAGTGATTGGGCAGAATACCCATTTCGCCTTCTGAACCGGGCAAAACCACGGTATCGGCATCACCTTCGAAGATCATACGATCTTGAGAAACTATCTCACATCGAATAGGCATATTACACTAACTCTTTGGCATTTTCGAGGACATCTTCGATGGAACCGGCCATCATAAAGGCATCCTCGGGGACATCGTCGTGCTTTCCGTCCAAAATTTCCCGGAAGCCACGCACGGTTTCACGGATGGGAACATATTTGCCCGGAATATTGGTAAATTGCTCGGCAACATACATGGGCTGTGAGAAGAAGCGCTCAACTTTACGAGCACGGGAGACGATCAGTTTGTCATCTTCGCTCAACTCATCGATACCCAAGATGGCAATGATATCCTGTAAATCTTTGTAGCGCTGCAATACCTGTTGGACCTCACGTGCGGTCTGATAATGTTCCTCACCGACAATTTGCGGATCCAAAATTCGCGATGTCGAGGCCAAAGGATCAACCGCGGGGTAGATACCTTTCTCGACAATGGAACGCTCGAGAGCAATGGTCGCGTCCAGGTGGGTGAAGGTCGCCACAGGGGCGGGGTCAGAATAGTCGTCCGCAGGGACGTATACGGCCTGCATCGAAGTGATCGAACCTTTTCGGGTTGAGGTAATGCGTTCCTGTAGCTCACCCATCTCTGTTGCCAGGGTGGGCTGGTAACCGACAGCAGAAGGCATACGACCAAGCAGCGCCGATACTTCCGAACCCGACATGCTGAAGCGGAAGATATTATCGATGAACAGGAGCACATCTCGGCCCTGGTCACGGAAATATTCAGCAATGGAGAGGGCACTCAGGGCAACGCGCAGACGCACTCCAGGGGGCTCATTCATCTGGCCGTAAACCATGACGGTATCCTTCATCACGCCAGACTCGATCATCTCGCGGTAGAGCTGGGTGCCTTCACGCGTGCGCTCACCAACTCCAGCGAAGACCGAATTGCCTTCGTGCTCCATAGCCACAGAACGGATCAGCTCCATGATGATGATCGTTTTACCAACACCCGCACCACCGAAGATGCCTGTCTTGCCACCTTTGGTGAACGGTGCGATCAAGTCGATCACTTTAACGCCCGTCTCGAAAACTTCCACACGGGTGGATTGATCCTCGAAGGGTGGGGCTAGACGGTGGATGGGGTAATAGAGATCTGCATCTACAGGATCACCGCCATCTACGGGGCGTCCTAAAACGTTAAATACTCGCCCCAGGGTAGTTGGACCCACTGGAACTTTGATGGGGGCCCCCGTTCCATAAACATCTACACCTCTTTGGAGACCATCGGTAGTATCCATTGCAACGCAACGAACCCAGTTGTCTCCTAGGTGTTTTTGCACCTCTAATACTTGGGGATCACCGCCATTTTGGGGGATCTCTAGCGCTTCATAGACATCGGGAAGCTCACCTGCGGGGAACTCCACATCTACAACTCCACCTTGGATTTGGATTACTCGGCCTTTCGCCTTTGCCATGCGTACCTCCGTTTTGTCAGTGTTCAGGAACCAGTGGCCAGTATTCAGGTATTTGCTTCTGAAGACCCACTAGTTACTGTTTACTGTAAACTGATTTCTAACTCTGTGCCAGGGCTTCTGCGCCGCCGGCGATATCTAACATTTCACTGGTGATGGTCTGCTGGCGAGCCTTGTTATATTCAAGCTGCAAGGCCTCACTCAACTCAGTGGCATTTTCTGTGGCGTTCTTCATCGCCACCATACGTGCGGCATGTTCGCTGGCCAGCGATTCCATCACTGCCTGGTAAACCTGCAACGCGGTGAAACGCGGCACGATTTCATCCAGGATTTTCTCCTGGCCAGGCTCATAGGTATAAGTTGCCTCGGGGCCAGTATGTTCAGGATCAAATGTTTGTACACGCCCCTCCCCAGTCTCAACTTCCAAGGGAAGCAGTTTCTTGACTACCGGGTCTTGTTTGACCATGTTGACGAAGTCTGTATACACCAAATAAACTTCATCGGTATTCCCAGACAAGAACTCGTCCACTGCCAGACGCCCGATCGAGGAGACATCGGCAAATTCTGGCGCAGCAGGTAGATCGCTAAACTCAGCCATGATATCTTGACCACGGCGGATCATCATATCGCGTCCCTTGCGGCCAATGGTGATATAGCGTGTGGGCACTTTGAAATCCCCAAATTGCTTGAGCACAAAGCGCACAATATTGGCGTTATATGCCCCCGCAAGACCTCGATCGCCGCTGATCAGGACAATCAGGGCGTTATTTACCTTATCACGTTCTACCAACAAAGGATGCAGGTTCGCTCTTCCTGGTTGTGCGGCGATATGCGTGAGTACCTGCCAGGCCTTTGTAGCATAAGGCCGCGTGCGATACATGGCCTGCATAGCCTTTTGAACTTTGCTGGCACTGACGGCCTGCAAAGCGCGCGTGACCTGAGCGATGTTCTTGACACTTTTTATGCGTAAGAGTACTTCTCGAGCATTGGCCATGCTTCAATTATCTCCAGGTTGAGCGGAAACCATCCAACGCGGCGCGCAACGTTTCCTCTGCATCATCGGAAAGTCGGCCGTCTTCTTCGATTTCGCGTCCGATCTCGGAATGAGAAGTTTCGAGATAACGAACAAGCGCCTCCTCCCATTCTCGCATTCGATCCAAGGGCACGTCATCCGCAAACCCGTTCGTCCCAGCATAAATCGTCATCACCTGGTTCGACAAGGAGACTGGCTCGTACTGAGGTTGCTTGAGGATTTCTTGCAAGCGCTGACCTCGGTTTAGGCGGGATTGGGTGGCAGCATCCAGATCGGAACCAAATTGCGCGAAAGCTGCCAGCTCACGGAACGAAGCCATATCCAGTCGCAAACGGCCGGCGACCTGCTTCATGGCCTTGGTTTGGGCATCGCCACCAACTCGGGAAACTGAGAGACCCACGTTCACCGCCGGGCGAATACCTGCGTAGAAAAGATTATTCTCCAGGTAGATCTGGCCGTCGGTAATTGAGATCACGTTGGTGGGCACATATGCAGATACATCTCCGAGTAAGGTTTCGATGATGGGCAACGCCGTAAGCGAACCACCTGTTCCCTTGACCTTCACCAGTTTGTGGTCATCGGCAGCATCCATCGCTTTGCGGGCCTCGTCAGCTTCGTGCTTCGATAGCGGTCCATCATAGACAACGCCATCGACGGCATCGGACTCGCTCGCCAACGACTCGGAGAAATCATTGCCAACGATCACAAATTGATCGGCAGTACGAGCAGCGCGCTCTAACAAGCGGGAGTGCAGATAGAAAACATCACCCGGATAGGCTTCGCGCCCAGGGGGACGTCGCAGAAGCAATGATACCTGGCGATAAGCCCAGGCGTGTTTGGAGAGGTCATCGTAGATCACCAGGGCATCCCGCCCGGTTTCTAGAAATTCCTCGCCCATGGCGCAGCCGGCATAGGGGGCAATATATTGCAAAGCGGCGGGTTCTTCAGCGGAAGCGATCACCACAATGGTGTGATCCATAGCGCCAAACCGTTCCAGGGTAGCTACCGTTCGAGCGATGGCAGCCTTTTTCTGGCCGATGGCGACATAAATACAAATCAGGTCTTTGCCCTTTTGGTTAATGATTGTGTCCAGGGCGATGGCGGTTTTACCAGTCTGACGGTCACCAATGATCAACTCGCGCTGGCCACGCCCAATCGGGATCATCGAATCGATCGCTTTGATCCCAGTTTCTACGGGAGTATCCACATCCTGGCGCTGAACAACGCCAGGGGCGATACGTTCAATCGGGCGGTAGCCATCAAACTGAATGGGGCCTTTACCGTCGATGGGCTGTCCCAGGGCATTGACCACGCGGCCGACCAGGCCATTTCCTACGGGCACGGATGAGATACGGCCTGTGGAGCGCACGGACATCCCCTCACGGACTCCCAGGTACTCTCCCATGATGATGATACCGACGCTCTCCCTTTCCAGGTTGAAGGCAATACCCAACACCCCATTCTCGAACTGCACCAATTCTTGAGAGCGCACGTCTGACAAGCCAGTTGCACGGGCAATGCCATCACCGGCTTCCAGAACCGTACCAATATCACGAACTTCCAAATCAGGCTGGAAACTATCGATTTGCTGCTGAAGGTCTGTAGTGATTTGTTTAATCAGATCAGACATTTTACCTCCGGGTAATAAGTTTTCTTGCACAACCACCGAAAAGAGCATTACTCCATTTCGGGGTAGATGTGTTAATTTGTAAAACTTCTCACAGTGGCTGCATCCATTCGCTGGAGAAGCGCCACCAACAATTTCACCGCATTCTCGAAATCGCTGCGGTGAATGATCGAACTATCAGAATGGATGTGGCGCGAGGCCACTGAAAGCACAACTGTGGGGACGCCGGTCTTGTGAATGTGGATCATGCCACCATCGGTCGCGCCTCCCTCGACATAAGATAACTGCAGTGGAATTTCCAACTCCTCGGCAGTGTCGATGAGAAAATCGCGCAACTTCAGGTTGGGGATCATCCTGGCATCGTACATCAAAACCGAGGGACCTGCGCCTAGCTTGATTGATGACTCTTCAGGTTTGATCCCTGGCACGTCCCCGGCGATATCACTTTCGAGGATTATGGCGACATCAGGATCCGCGGTCCAGGCGCTGGTCTTCGCACCTCGAAGACCAACCTCCTCTTGGACGGTGGCTGCTCCAATGATAGTGTTGGGGTGGTCCTGTTCTTGGAGTTGTTCCAATGCTGAAACAATCAAGGCGGTGCCCACACGGTCATCGAAGGCCTTCGACATGAACGTATCGCCACTGGCTAAGGACACAAAATCCGCGCGTGGGATGACAGGATCACCCACCCTGACGCCAATCTCGTCCACCTGCTCTTTGCTAGTAGCGCCAACGTCAATGTACATGTCTTTCTTCTTGACGACTTTACTGCGTTCATCGGCAGGCAACATATGCGGCGGTTTGGCCCCGATCACGCCCACCACGTCCCCCTTGCGCGTCTTGACCACTACTCGCTGGCCCAGCAACACCTGGTCGAACCAGCCGCCTAATGGCAAAAACTTAAGAAATCCTTCCTTGGTGATGTGCTTGACCATGAAACCAATTTCGTCCATATGCCCGGCCAGCATCACCCGGGGTGCTTTATCGCGACCTTGTTTTTCGCAAATCAGGTTACCAAGTTTGTCTTCAGTTAAAGTCCCCAAGGGCTCAAGAAGCTTTCGTAATACGGCCCGGATGGGGTCTTCATATCCGGGCACGCCGTGAGCTTCTGTAAGTTCCTTCAACAACTTGATGGTTGCATCCATGAATGGTCCTTAAAAACAGAATAGCGGCTTGTCAAAAGAAGTTCTAAACAAGCTGCCAAATGATACCCGAAAGGGGACATATTGTCTAGTTTTTGATGAAATCGGCATCCGAAAAAGATATCCAAGACACGCTTCTATGAGTCGTCAGGTGCTTGCGTGTCAGAGCCTTCGCCCAAGGCTAATGAGCGCTCATAGGCAGCCCATACGGCACGAGATAATGCAGTGCGGAAGCCTGCTTTTTCGAGGTAGTACAGGGCAGCGGCTGAGGTGCCACCCGGCGAGGTGACCTGGTTACGCAGGCGAGCAAGATGGACAGGATTATCGTGCTTCTGATAGTAATCGACCGATCCCCTGACCGTTTGTGCCACCAATCGCTCAGCAATACGGCGCGGGAAGCCTAAATGAACCCCAGCATCGACCAGAGCCTCCATGAACAAGAAAACATAGGCCGGACCCGAACCCGAAAGGGCGGTAGCCATATCCAAGTAATACTCTTCTTCCAGGTAGATCTCATCCCCCAGTGCAGACAAAACATTCTGAGCAAGTTCTTTTTGTTGCTCAGTAACCACATTTGCAGCTGTCCATACGGTGATCCCTTCCCCAATTTGGGCAGGCGTATTGGGCATCGAGCGCACGACATTCGGATGCCCCAAGCCCTTGGCAATCTTTTCCAGCGTTGCGCCAGCTATAATGGACAATACCAGCGCTGAAGGCTTTATTCTTCCTTGCAACTCCGGGAGTACGGTTTTCAGATGCTGCGGTTTTACCGATAATATAACTGCATCCGCATCCTGAACAGCAGCAAGGTTATCTGTTGTGGATGTGATTCCATAGCGCTGCTGTAGATCTTGGCCGCGATTAGGCCGCGTTCCTGAGGCAATCATCTGGTCTGGCATTGCGTATTTGCAGCGGATAATCCCAGATATCATCGCTTCGGCCATTACACCCGGACCAATAAATGTGATCTTTCCTTCTACCAACAAAATGTTCCTCCAAATTTGGTTTGTTCCGAAAAAAGTATGTGTGCAGTGAGCTTCGCTCACTGCACACATACTTTTTTCGGTGTCATTTGCCTTACGTAAAATACTGTAGGGCTACCCGAATGCGTTCCTCAACGTCATCAGGGGTATCTTTAGGAATACTCTGGACAGCGGCCTGGGCTTCGACCACGCTGTACCCCAGGGCTACCAAGGCCTCGACAACTTGTGTATCCGTATCAGCAAAGTCGGCCATGGCTTCCAATTCGCTGGGAGCCTCGATGCGGCCCTGAAGATGCAGCAAGATTCGTTGGGCTGATTTACTTCCAATTCCTGGGACGCGGGTCAACACTTCGGGCTGTTCAGAAACCACGGCTCTGCGGATGGTAGCCGGGTTTAGTGCGGATAATGTTGCCAAGGCAATGCGTGGCCCTACACCGTTCACTCCGATCAGCAGGATGAAATATTCGCGTTCTTCAGCAGAAGCAAAACCATAGAGCGTAAGCGAATCTTCTCGGACAACCAGGTATGTGTGCAGAGACGCTGTCTCACCAGCACGCAAGGTTTCGCGCAATGGATCGGGGACATAAACAAAGACCCCTATCCCCCCCACTTCGACGATCAGCTGATCTGATCGAACTTCCGTCACCCGGCCAGAAATGGTCGCAATCATTTACTCACTCCGGCGTCTTAAATAATAAAGGTCAGACCAACCCCAACGACGATGATGAGAATGATCCCGGGCAATAATGCTCTGCGTAGCACTTTAGAGCCGCCCATTATCGCAATACCACCTTTGACCAACGTGTTGGACATGGTCGCGACAACGATTGCCCGAGCAGCTGTGCTCAAATCGAGACCACCTGTATTACTGAGCTCAGCCATCGAAAGTGTGATGGCGTCCACATCTGCAACCCCGGAGAGGATACTGGAGATCATGATCCCTGTATCCCCGAAGTACATTTGCGCGGCACGTGAAATCAAAAGCACGACTCCGTAGAGCAACCCAAATTGGATGGCTGATTTCAAATCAAAGGGATTATTAACATTGACATCGCCTTTTTCGGCTGATCGCTGTGAGATGAATAGATATATCCCATAAAGCAGACCGATACCACCCGCCGCCACCAAAGGAATCCAGACTATACCCAAGAGGGATTTACTCAACACTCCTACGACGATAAGTACACGAGAGAACATCACCGTCCAAGCTATCATAATAGCCAAAGCAAATGGTTTAGACAACTCGGGTTGTTTATTGCTGCGCTCAGAGAAACTGAGTGTTACGGCAGTGGAAGATACTAAGCCACCCAAAAATCCGGTCAGGCCGATGCCCTGTTCTGCACCCACAATTTTGTTCGCAACATAACCTACGAAGCTAATCCCAGAAATGAAGACTACCATCAGCCAGATCTTGAAAGGGTTCAATACGTCGAAAGGCGGGGGAAGAAAGCTCTCGTTCGGCAATACCGGCAGGACAATAGCGGTGATCACAGCAAACTGCAAAGCCGCGTAGATATCCTCTTTGGTGAGCGCGCTCACAAATCTATCGGTTTCGAATTTCAGAGAGAGCAAGGCCGTTGTAGCAATACCAACGGCAACAGCCAGTGTCAGGTACCCCCAATAACACAGAGCCCCAATGAGTACAGCGACCAACATAGCAACTTCGGTTGTCAAACCAACATGACCGCGCCAGGCATCGATAAAATATGCCACAGCTATAAAAACCCCCATTAAGAGAATGACACCAAAAAATGCCAGAGCTGAATCAAGGTGGTCTGCTGCCATGGCAGCTAATGCCCCAGCAAGTCCCATCAATGCAAAGGTGCGCTCTCCGGCTACGAGTTCCTTCTTTTTCTTTTGCTTTGCAAACTCGCGCTGCAGGCCAATCATGAATCCAATTGCGATCGCTACACCAAATCGTAAGAAAAGTTGTGCTTGCTCCATACCTCACCTCACTTGGCTAAATTCGCCATACGATAACTGTGTATATGACAAATGGCGACTGCTAAGGCATCTGCGGCATCATCGGGTTTCGGGATTTCATCGAGGTTGAGCAAAGCCTTGATCATATGCTGAACCTGCTGCTTATCCGCGCTGCCGTACCCGACGACGGCCTGTTTAATCTCCAGCGGCGTGTACTCTGCGATAGGGATTTCGGTCTCTGCCAGCGCTAGCAAGGTGACGCCGCGCGCCTGGCCAACACTAATGGCAGTTTTAACATTACTCTGAAAGAATAATTTCTCCACCGACCCAGCATCTGGCTGGTGCAGCGAGATTATCTCTTGAAGCTGAGTATAAATCTGGCGAAGGCGCTGGGGCATAGCATCCCCTGGGGGAGTCTGAATCACCCCAAACTTCACAACGTGGAGCGTCCCCGCACTGTCCTCACGGACCAAACCATACCCGGTTGTCGCCGTTCCAGGATCGATCCCAAGAACTAACATATATATTGCTATCAATCCCCGTACTGTAGCAAGGCCTCGTCAGTGATATTCAAATTCGAATACACATTTTGAACATCATCCAGGTCTTCCAGGCGCTCGATCACTTTCATCACTTTGACGGTCTCATCTACGGCTAAATCCATCTCCTGGTTGGGAATCATGCGCAAGCCGGCGTCGTTGGTCTTGATATCCGCACTGTTTAATTGATCGTGGATCGATTTGAACGACGATATCTCGCCAATGATCTCAATGATTCCGCCATCCTCAACGACATCATCCGCCCCACCCATAACGGCCAGCTCAAAGATCTCCTCTTCATCACATCCCTCGGCCGGAATGACGAAATATGCCGACTGGGTAAATTGCCACGCTACCGAGCCACCTTCACCCAAACTGCCACCGCTGCTGGTTAATATGTGGCGCAGATCTGCAACAGTGCGGCGGCGGTTATCGGTTGCACATTCGATCATCAGGGCCACGCCATTTGGGCCGTAGCCTTCGTATGTGACCTCTTCGAAGGTGTCTCCGCTCTTGTCTTCGCCGGTGCCTTTTTTGATAGCGCGCTCGATGTTGTCTTTGGGCATATTTGCCCCTTTGGCACGCGAAATCGCCAGCGCCAGAGCGGTATTCATTTCGGGATCGCCGCCCCCCTTTCTGGCAGCGACAACGATCTCCCTAGCCAACCGAGTGAATATCTTCCCGCGCTTGGCATCGGTGGCAGCTTTTTTATGTTTAATTGTGGACCATTTTGAATGACCGGACATAACCTAACTCCGTATAATAATAATGAAGGTTTTTTCGCTCCCTACAAAGTGAGACGCTCCCGAAAAAGGGTGTGCACAGGGGTGTAACCCTGCGCACACCCTTTTTCGGGAAATCCACTCAGTGGTTGAGCAGTTGTAATTCAATAAGAGTAGGAAGCGAAAAAATTATACCATCGAACCCCACCCCCTTCAGGGCAATCGCATATGAAAGAAAAAGGGTAAAATTCTCCGCTTGTAAGATGTG
>CAYTKR010000158.1:0-11113 GCA_964438295.1 uncultured Anaerolineales bacterium | reverse complement strand
AAAAGATGGGGGTGAAATACCATTCGGCATAAGCACCTTGCCAAATCAAAAAGTTGCTGCCCCGAAGTTCACCAGAAGTGCGGATTATCAAATCGGGGTCAGGGGAACCAGCCGTAAAAAGGTATTGGTTTACCAATTCGAAAGTGACATTCTCTGCTGCAACACCATCCTCGATCATATGGCGAATTGCCCAAAGAATCTCGTCACGCCCCCCATAGTTGAAGGCAACATTGAGAACCAGGCGCGAATTTTCTTTGGTCATTTCTATAGCTTCCAAAACTTTGCGCTTTAGCGAAGGTTTGATTCGGTCGAGTTCTCCAATGTGGCGCAATTGGACCCCATTCTTATGCAGCTCAGCTAATTCTCGGTCGATGACATCTTCCAGGATTCGCATTAGTCCGCGAACTTCCTCGACTGGACGCCCCCAGTTTTCGGTCGAGAAGGCGTATAGGGTAAGGTATTGGATGCCAAATTCGACGCAGGCCTCTATGACTCGACGCAAGTTTTCGGTACCAGCACGGTGTCCCGCTAAACGGGGTAAACCGCGCGATAAAGCCCAGCGTCCATTTCCATCCATGATAATTGCCACATGTTGAGGGACTGTGTAGGGCAAGGATTCTTTATCTTTTGCCATTGTTGTGAATCTTAAGCAAATACAGTGGGATATCTAAAATGAGTGGAATGCGATCTATCTTCAAGGGGGAGAGGTCTTAGACTTCCCTGATTTCTTTCTCTTTCCGCTCACCGATTTGATCGATCTCCTCGATAAAGTCATCGGTGTATTTTTGGATCTCTTTTTCGCCTCGCATGCGGTCATCTTCTGAGATCAGATCTTCTTCTTCGAATTCCCTCATTTCTTTGATGCTATCCCTGCGCACATTACGTACAGCGATGCGAGCTTCCTCGACACGCTGACCCACGACGCGTCCTAGTTCTATTCTTCTTTCTTCAGTCAGAGGTGGTAGGTGCAGTCGAATTGCTTTGCCATCGCTGTTAGGCGTCAGCCCTAAATCCGAGGCCAATATTGCCCGCTCGATATCTTTTGTAGTCGATGGGTCAAAGGGGCGTATCAACAATGTGCGAGGTTCGGGAACACCTACGCTGGCAAGCTGCTGTAAGGGGGTAGGAGAGCCATAATATTCTACTGACAACTTCTCTACCAGAGCGGGATTTGCACGTCCAGTACGGATCGCGGCCAGGTCTTCCTCAAGGGCTTGGATCGCGCCATTCATGCGAGATTTTGCATCGAAATAAAGATCATTTAGCATGGGTCTCTCCTCATCAAGGTAAATCTTGCTCCCAAAAGATTTTACCACGATCAATATACTGAGTTGAAAAAGGGTGTGCATGGCAGAATAGGTTGCATGCACACCCTTTTTTGCTTCCTTTGCGATTTTAATCGGAGACGATTGTGCCTACCCTTTGACCATACAAAGCCTGGCGTAAAGCGCCTTCTTCCCACAGGTTGAGCACCAGAATGGGGAGATGGTTATCCATACACAGTGATATCGCGGTACTGTCCATAACCTCCAGGCGCCGGTTGAGTGTTTCGATGTAGGATAACTGGTCGAACTTGACCGCATCGGGATTGGTCATGGGGTCGGAGTCATACACGCCATCGACCTTGGTCGCTTTGATGACCACATCAGCGCCGATCTCCATGGCTCTGAGAGCAGCTGCAGTATCGGTGGAGAAATAGGGGTTGCCTGTACCACCTCCGAAGATCACCACCCGCCCCTTTTCCAGGTGACGTATGGCGCGTCGCCTGATATAAGGCTCGGCAACATCGCGCATTTCGATCGCGGTTTGAACTCGGGTTACGATACCACACCGTTCCATGGCATCCATCAGCGCCAGGGCATTGAGAACTGTCGCTAACATGCCCATATAGTCGGCTGTGGCTCTGTCCATGCCGCGGTCCAAGCCCCTACGGCCTCGCCAGATGTTGCCAGCACCAATCACCAGTGCAATTTGCACACCTAAGTCAGTGATACCTTGCAGGTGCTGGGCGACGTTTTCTGCTTGCAAGGGGTCAATACCAAAGCCATCTTTGCCCGAAAGTGATTCGCCACCAAGTTTCAATAAAATGCGCTTGAATTTGAGCTTATTTCCCATAGAATTCATCCTGAATTTTTGAATGCTATTCCCATTTAGCAAAAAGGTCAACCATTAGGTTGACCTTTTTCGTTAGCTGCTTTTTTCACCGATAGCCCAGCGAGTAAATCGCCGGATGATGATATTTTCACCGATGGCAACGATAGCCTCATTCAGGTATTCCTGGATGGTTAGCTTATCATCGCGGATATAGGTTTGGCGCAGCAGTACAACTTCGTCTTTGTATTTGTTGATCCGACCTTCGACAATACGGTCGACGATGTTTTCTGGCTTGCCTTCCTGCAGGGCGCGATCCTTAGCAATCTCTTGCTCTTTTTCCAGGATCTCTGCGGGAATATCTTCCTCGGTGATCCATAGTGGAGAAAGTGCTGCGATTTGCAACGCGATCTCATGGGCGAATTCGCGGAAAGCATCAGAGCGTGCGACAAAGTCCGTCTCGCAGTTGACTTCTACCATTACACCTACACGTCCATCACCGTGATTGTAAAGCTCTAGAACACCTTCTGATGCGACGCGATCGGCGCGTTTGGCTGCTTTTGCCAAACCTTTTTTGCGCAAATACTCCACAGCTTTTTCGAAGTCACCATTATGCTCTTCTAGGGCTTTCTTACAGTCCATGAAGCCCGCGCTGGTTTTTTCTCGCAGTTCTTTTATTTCTTGGGTTGTAATGCTCATTTTTCCGCCTCGTTATCGGCAGTCTCTTCATCTGCAGTGGTATCTTCGTCGGTTTCTGCCTCAGATGTATCTTCGGCATCAGATTTATCTTCGGCATCAGATGTATCTTCGGCATCTGCGGTTGCAGCGACGTCAGCTTCATTATTGGCTTCGGATGCTTCTTCTGTCTGATCGTCTGCCTCACCTTTAGCCTCCGCAGGAGCTTCGGCTTCCGCAGGAGCTTCGGCTTCCGCAGGAGCTTCGGCTTCCGCAGCAGCCGCAGCGGCTTCAGCTTCCGCCTCGGCCTCAGCTTTTGCCGCTTCGAGCTTGGCTAGTGTGGCTTCACCGAGCAGCTCTTCATCGCTCATTTCAGCGGTTTCTTCATAGCGAACTTGAGTGACCTCAGCAGGGTATTCTTCCTCTTCGTCCTTGCGCATGGCTTTGCCTTCTACGACTGCGTCGGCAATCTTCCCAACAATTAATTTTATGGCGCGGATAGCATCATCATTTGAGGGAATGACATAGTCGATATTATGGGGATTGCAATTTGTATCGACCATGGCCACAACAGGGATTCCAAGGATGTTAGCTTCATGTACTGAGGTTTCTTCTCGACTGATATCTACAACGAAAAGTATATCGGGTACACCATCCATCTCACGCACACCGCCGAATAACATTTGCAAGCGGTCGATCTTGCGCATTTCACCCAAGGCCTCTTTCTTGGTCAAAATATCGAGTTCACCGTTATCGCGCATGCGCTCCAAGCGGTTGAGTTCATTGACGCGCGCCCGGATGGTGGCCCAATTTGTCATGGTGCCACCCAGCCAACGGTGGGTAACCCAGGGCATTCCGCAGCGCTCGGCTTCGAGTTGGATGGTTTCTTGAGCCTGCCGCTTAGTGCCAACAAATAGCACATTGCCACCTTCTGATACGATATCGCGGATCAATGCATAGGCTTCTTCCAGCCCCTTGAGCGTCAATTCCAGGTCAATAATGTGGATATTGTTGCGCTCGGTGAAGATGTAGGGCTTCATTTTGGGGTGCCAACGATGGGTACGATGCCCAAAGTGAACACCACTCTCTAAGAGTTCTTTCATGGAAACAACGGACATATTTTTCTCCTAGCGTTTTTTCCTCCGCCTCAATCCATCCCAATGGGTACCGCAGGTGGAGCTTCCCCGCTCGCGGCACGCTCCCACTGGGTCAAGAGGCGTGTGTATTTTTTGATTTCGCACACTTTTTTTAGGCGCAAAACCGGGCGGAGTATATCATATGGATATTGATTCGTCCAGAGATGTAAAACTAACCTCACGGAGGTTCCGTACCTCCGTGAGGTTGCTATTCCCTAGGATGGAATTCCTGACGCCCTTTGTGTTGATTCTTGAACCCTTCAGATGCGGTTCACTTTTGGAAGTGCACCGCTTCCGAGGAAAATATTACAATTCAGGTGAGCGTGAAGCAATTTTCTCCTGCACTATGCTGACAAACTCATCGAGCGGCGTGCCGTCTTTTCGACTGCCATCCCGCAGGCGCAAGGCAATCGTGCCCTCTTCGACCTCGCGTTTGCCCACAACCAACATATAAGGCACCTGCATCTTTTGCGCGGAGCGGATCTTGGCGTTCATGCGATCTGAGCCAAAGTCTGCTTTGGCGCGCACATTAACTGCTTTGAGCTTCTTCTCGATATCGAGAGCATAGTCGTTCTGGTCATCCGTGATAGGGATGATGCGCGCTTGTTCGGGCGCCAGCCAGACAGGGAACTTGCCTGCATAGTGTTCGATCAGGAAACCGATCAGGCGTTCGTGGGTGCTCAAAGGGGCACGGTGAATCACCAGGGGTGTTTCAGCCTCTCCGGCGCTGTTCTTGAAGGCCAGGTCAAAGCTCACGGGCTGAGAAAAATCTACTTGATTAGTAGCCAGCGTGAATTCCCGTCCGATGGCACTCCAAACCTGCACGTCGATTTTGGGACCGTAGAATGCGGCCTCATCGGGTACTTCCACAAATGGTACACCGCCATTGTGCATGGCATTACGCACCATGTCCTCGGTCTTCAGCCACAGGCGTTCGTTATCGACATATTTCACCCCTAATCCCGCTTTGGCATGGGTACTAAAGCGCATGACGTATTTCTCGATATTGAAGATTTCGAAATACTCCATATACATATCGATGACGTCCATGAACTCCTGTTCGAAGTCATCTTCGGAGCAGTAGATATGGGCGTCGTTCATCTGCATGGAGCGCACACGCATCAAGCCGAAGAGCTCACCACTCTTCTCAAAGCGGTAACAGGTGCCATATTCGGCCAGACGAATGGGAAGATCGCGATAGCTGCGCGGACGAGCATCGAAGATCTTATGGTGCATAGGGCAGTTCATCGGCTTTACATAATACTTGACACCATCCAAATCCATAGGCGGGTACATGCTGTCAGCATAATAGGGCAAGTGACCGCTGCGATGGAAGAGGTCTTCCTTAGTGAGGTGAGGCGTGCGCACGCGCTCGTAATTGTGGTTGTGCTCGATCTCTTTGGCCAGCGTTTCCAGCTCTTCGATCATGGTGCCGCCATTTGGCAGCCAGAGTGGTAGACCAGGGCCAACTTCATCAGAAAAAGTGTAGATATCGAGCTCTTTGCCCAATTTGCGGTGATCGCGCTTTTTGGCCTCATCCAACATGTGGAGGTGTTCTTCCAGCTCCTGCGAGGTCTTCCAGGCGGTGCCATAGATGCGCTGGAGCTGAGGCTTGTTCTCATCACCGCGCCAGTAGGCTCCGGCGATGCTCATCAGCTTGATGGCTGAAGGGTTGATCTTACCGGTATGCTCCACATGCGGACCGCGGCAAAGATCTGTGAAGGTGTCGTGGGTATAGAATGAAATTTCGGGCTTCTCATCTAGCGGCTCACCATATTCGTCAAAGCCGCCTTCTTCTAACCCTTCGATCAACTCGATCTTGTAGGGCTGGTCGGCGAAGAGCTCTTTGGCATCATCTGCGCTGACAACGGCTTTCTCGAAGGGATGATGCTTGGCGATGATCTGGCGCATGCGCTTTTCGATGGCCTTTAGATCATCAGGGGTCAGGTTGCGCGGCAAATCAAAATCGTAATAGAAACCGTTTTCGATGGGTGGGCCGATGGCAATCTTGGCCTCTCCCGGTTCGAATAATTCAGCTACAGCCTGCGCCATTACATGCGCGGCGGAATGCCGGATGCGGTAAAGTTCTGATTCTTCGTATTTTTCTTGCTCTTGAAATGACATATTAATTCTCCAGGAAACAGACTTGTCATCCTGAGCCGCCGCCGGCGCGCCTTTGGCGAGCGAAGGACCTGGTACCCAAATTAGGGAGACTCTTCGGTCGCTTCACACCCTCAGAGTGACAATTTGATATATTTGCGGATCAAACGATCGTCAGTGCAGGTTTTTCGCAAACGCGGAAATACCTAGGGATGCAGTAGTCAAAAAACACCCTCGCGATGATCTAAAAAATGACCATAATTCTTGCTTGCTCATACATCACCTTAAACAAAAAGCGCTCGCGCCTGATTTCAGGGCGAGAGCGCAAAGCTCACACGGTTCCACCTGATTTGTCCTGAGCGGAGCGAAGGATCTCCATTTCAAGACATCTCAATAAGCTTATAACGGGGCCAACCGTCTTGCTTACTTACCCAGCCGAGAAAGGCGGGGTGTTCTGTTTGATGCTCGCGGGGGGTTTTCATCAGTCGGTTTCTGTGGGAGACTCTCAGCCGGTGGTCTCCGTTTTCTGTCAGATCCGTTCAGATTACTCGTCCCGGTCAGCGCGATATTGGTTATGTACCGCTATTATATGACTCTTTATGGGGCTGTCAAGCGCCTGTGAATTAGGGCCTGGTTCCCTCGATTGGATATCCAGCCGCGCTCCAGGCTTTTAGGCCGCCGGCTGAACTGGTGACCTGCTCGAATCCCGCGTCAAGTAAGATATCGCGCCCCACCTGGCTGCGGTTGCCCGATCTGCAGATGACGACGATTTCCTGATCCTGGGGAAGTTCGTTTACCCTGGTAGGAAGCTGGTCCAAGGGGATCAGGGTGGTATTGGGGGCGTGGTATTCGTCCCATTCTCCCTGAGTGCGCACATCAAGCACGAAAGTGCCCTCTTGATACTTATCATAGGCTTCATCAACCGTTATTTCAGCTGGCAATGAGGTGGATGGACTTTGGCTGAATAATGAAATGCCAGCAAGTACGATAACCAAAACAGCAATAACTCCCATCCAGATCCATGTGGTTTGTTTTTGGTTTTTGCGTTTACTACGTTTGGATTTCTTTTTTGTCATTTGAAAGCCTCCTGTGTTAACCTTTAGGATGCGTTTGCAGGCAAATGGTTACAATGGTATTTGAAGCACTTTTCATCTCTAATAGAGGAAGGAATATAACACTATTAGGACTTACGCAGTTCAGCGAGAAAATGGCTGGGAATAGGGGTGGGGGCCACGCCCCCACCCCCTATTCCCAGCCCAATCTGCTTCAAGTGCGTAACTCCTCACTATATTATTCTCGATTCGTTAGCTGGAAAATCTGCCCGCCATGATGGACGAGATAAACCTCGCCATTCTCATCTTCGCCAAATGAGGAGATATTCGTGCCTGAGTTGAAGAGTTGGGCGTTTTGCCATAACCCACTTTGATCCTGGAGTAAACCCCAAATCAAACCGGAACAGTAATCACCATATAGGTAGACCCCTTGCCATTCGGGTAGGGAACCTCGGTAGACTACGCCGCCGGTGACAGAACAACCCTGGGAATGGTTGTATTCGGCTATGGGCGAGTCCATGAGAACTCCTTCAGGGGGAGTACCCTCATAGGGATGGCTGCCCTCCCAAAAATCCCATCCAAAATTCATCCCACCAGGGTTTCCAGCGCCCAAAATATGGATCTCCTCCCATTGATTTTGCCCTACATCCCCAATATACAAATCGCCCGTCAGACGGTCAAATGCATAGCGCCAGGGATTGCGCAGACCAGAGGCCCAAATTTCATCGCCATAAGGATTATCCCCTGGGATCGTGTAAGGGAAAACGTCGATGTTCAAGCGCAGCATTTTGCCCAAGAGCGTGTTGAGGTTCTGGGCGTTGCCTTCGGGATCACCTGCCGAGCCACCATCTCCAGTGCCAATATAGAGATTCCCATCGGGTCCGAAGGCCAGATGTCCCCCATTGTGATTGCCATAGGGCTGCGCAATGGTCAGTAGGATTTCTTCGGTGTTGGGATCCCCCAGATTAGGGTCGGCAGATACTCGCAAACGGGCAATTACCGTGTCTCCACGTTCGTCCGTGTAATTAACGAAAAAGTATCCATTCTTGGGATACTCCGGGTGAAACGCTAGCCCCAGTAAGCCTTGTTCGCTGCCGCCGTCACCAACGCGCTGCCGGATATCCAAGAATGGGTTAGGGGATAGTTCGCCGTTTACAAGGATGCGGATCATCCCAGCTTGTTCGATGATAAATAGTCTCCCCGAACCATCCCCGGCATGTGTGATCCCCACGGGTTTCGTTAAGTCGCTGACGACCAACGACCACTGGTATTGATCTGCATTAGGGAATTGAAAGACCTGAGCTGGTGGGGCGGGAGTATGGGTTGCGCAAGTGGTCCCACATCCGCCGGGACAATCCCCAGGGCAATGAAAGGCTTCTCCATCCTCACACGGAGGTGGCGTGCACATGATCATCGGCGTTTCTGAGATTGGTGTGGGTGTGTGATCGAGTGCAGCAACCTCGAAGGGTGTAAAAGTTGGCGACTCAAAAGGCGCCAGCGGGGTTGGCGTTAGGGAGGATGAAAGCACAATGCAACCCGAAATGAACATGACGGTCAGTATTGAGAGAGAAAATATCAGTTTCTTTTTCATATTAATTCCTCTTGAGTGGTTTTACTTTTTAATCTGGGTAGAGCGTGAAGGTGTCGATCACTTCACCCGCCAGGTTGATGAATTGAAAAGTGATCTTTAACTGGTTTGCCTCCACGAGCATTGCCCCATAGCTATCATTATAACGGATTTCGCTTCCAGATAATGGGATAGTGAACGGGTAGCGAGATTTTCCGCCCAAGCCATTTATAAAATACAGGAACTCATTGATGATCAGTCTCTCGTAAACATGGTCATGACCGGCAATCACCGTGGTTGCGCCCCATTCCTTGAAAGGCCAGCGCATCCAATCGATCGATCCATGAAGCCCTGAGGAATAGGGAGGATGGTGCATGTAGACGATCTTCCAAGGGCTTTCAGATTCTGCTAGACGTTCTTTTAACCATTGTGCTTGAACTGAAGACCTGCCCACTCCATCCGGTTCGCGAGAGTCACTGTCTAATGCGAAAAGATGAACTGGCCCCCAGGTGAACTCGTAATACCGTTCATTGCCTGGCAAATTAAAATAATCAAAGTAGGGTGCTGCTTTATCTGTGTCCCAATCGTGGTTTCCGAGAGATGGAAAAAACCTGTTAATTTGCGCTCCCTGACCGTATTTCCCTTGATAGGGAGCGATAAATTCATAGTAATACCTACCAATATGTTCGTCGATGGTCTTTGCAGAACCATTGGGATAGTTATTATCACCCGTGGTAATAATGAACTCTGGTGACCAACTTTTAACCAGATCAGCGACATCTTCCTCCCCCTGATCTCCAGAGCCATAATCTCCAATGATAGCAAACCGTAATGGAGCAGCGGTTGTCTGTGATGGCTGAGGGGTTGTTGTAGGAGTGAGGGAACTTTGCTCTGATGGGCTGGGTAAGGGAGTATTTGTTGGAGATTCTGCCTGAAAAGGAGTGTACGAAGGAGTTAGACTCAGGGTTGGGGATGTCGGTATCGCTGTATTTATGGTCGGCTCGACTGCTGCTTTGCATGCCAATATCAGAAGGGAGAAAAGCGCGAAGCAGTACAACCATATGAAAAACCGCGAGTCATTTGTGTTGATAAGGTTTATTCCTCCTCTTTGAACTCACCTTCCACAACCTCTGGCTCTTGATCAGGTTCCGGGTCTTTCCACTGACCCGTAATCATATTGCGCAAGGCTTCACGGTGCTCTTCGACAATTTCGGGCGGGCAAAGCTCTACGAATAAGTACACGCCAATTCCAATAACAATCGCATCATCGATAGGCCCAGGCGCAATGTCAGGGAAGATGAAATAGACCAGGGAGGCGAAAGGCATCATCTTCAACCACCAACTTACACGTGGGTCTGCGAGCAATCGCATTACCAGCCTGATCTCATTACTGATATTTTGGAAGAAGCCGCCATCGGCTTTAATTGGTTTTTTCTTGTTTTCGGTCATGAGTTCCTCCGGAGTCATTATACATGGCAACACCGTAGGTAAGCAAGTTCAAGTGTGGAAGTTGGCAATGTTGCCTGTACGGCTGAATCTATTTACGCATGTTAATGAAATTGGTTGTAAAATACGAGTGACTCCACTGAAGATAGTTCCAATTAGAAGATTCTGCCGAAACAATGGCAAAGAACATTTCAGTAGAGCCACCTGATTTTGTCAAATTGAGCCAATGAGGTTCTGTCGTTGAAGGAGATAATATGATTCGTGGTTTGATTTTTGATTTCGATGGTTTGATCTTGGATACCGAAAGCACTGTCTATCAATCCTGGTTAGAGTTGTATCGAGAATTTGGCCAGGATTTACCTTTTGAAGAGTGGGGGCAGATTATTGGCATTTCCCCCGATGAACACTTTGACCCTCTCGAGAGGCTGCAATCTCAATTAGCACAAGAGATCGATAGCCAACAGCTAAGAGAACGACGCTTGCAGCGCGAAATGGAGTTGGTCACACAGCAGCCTATCTTGCCAGGTGTGCAGGCATACCTGGCTCACGCTCGCGAAAGGGGGTTGAAATTAGCGATTGCATCCAGTTCGAATCTGGATTGGGTTGGAGGCCATCTCAAACGTTTGGGATTGTGGAAATACTTCGACGTGGTGCATACCTCGGATGATGTCGAGCAAACCAAACCCGATCCGGCGCTATATCAGTTGGCATTGACCTCGCTGGGATTGATCCCAGAAGAAGCCTTTGTGTTGGAAGATTCCCCCAATGGAATCACCGCTGCTCAAAGGGCGGGGCTATTTTGTGTTGTAGTCCCCAACCCTTTGACACGCCTTTTATCCGTAGATCACGCCGAAATTCGTTTGAACTCCCTGGCAGAAATTTCTCTCGAAGCGCTGATTGCCAAAGTCGAATCGATGCAAAATGGCGGCTGACACTCTACCTGAGCCGAACGGGCTGTGTATCTGCTAATTTCCACGCTGGTTTCTGGATCCCAACTGGCCAGGGAAATATTGGGAGAATATCTCAATGCCGATGCGGATGATTTG
>CAYTKR010000157.1:0-11184 GCA_964438295.1 uncultured Anaerolineales bacterium | reverse complement strand
CATCTTACAAGCGGAGAATTTTACCCTTTTTCTTTCATATGCGATTGCCCTGGCTACGCTCCCACCCCCTATTCCCAGCCCAATCTTGCGTGAATCTTCGTGTGCTTAGTGGATCCTATCAGTTTGAGCTTTTCTCCGTTTCCGCATGAAATCCAAAATTTGTGGCAATATCTGAGTATATAACTTATACAGCATCGGCCGAACAGCGTAATCGTACGCGCCCAAGGTGCGCAGAACGGTACCGCCCAGGCCGCGTTTGAAGCGGAATACCCCCCACATGGAGTCGCTCTCATCGAAGTTCTCCGGCGCGCCCCAAAGATCGTATACCGCGCAGTTCTTCTCTTTCGCTCGTCGCATGGCCTCCCACTGCAGGAGATAGTTAGGCATTTTCTTACGGTGGAGATCGCGCGACATGCCGTGCAAATACCAGGCTCGCTCAGCAAAGCGGAAGAGCATCAAGGCACCCACGGCGCTGCCCTCCACTTCAGCGATCAAGGGATCCAGCATATCTTCTTCAAGGAAGGTACTCCAAACACAGCGATAATATTCCTCGCCGCGGATGACGAAGCCATCCCGGGCAGAGGTTTCTGCATACATGCGATACAAAAGTTCGAAATCATTCTTGGTGCCTATACGCACAATCACCCCCTTACGCCCGGCATAGCGGATGTTATAACGCGTCTTCTGCTTCATGCTCGCCAGCAGTTCTTCCTCAGAAGCGGAAAGATCTACAAGGACGGTATTGCGAAATTGGATCTGCTCGTCTGAGTATTTCCAGCCGCGCTGTGTAAGATCTGCCAGGATTGCCTCGCCCATAGGATTCTCCCGAGAGTCTGGCTCGTCAGGTATTCCAGTTCCTAAGGGCACGTCTGGGTCGATCTTGATAAAAATGGCACCCCGATCACGCGCCAGCTTTTGCAGATCATCGAGCACGCGGTTGCGAAGCTCTACATTGCTCCAATCTCGCAGCATTGGTCCTTTGGGCAAGTAAAGCACTCGCAGCTTGGTAGCAAACCCAGCGAGGGGAATTGTGCGCTGAAGCATCAGCGCGGCTGCGTCCGGATTTTTCTCGTCGCCCCAGATCCGATAAGATGCCTCCCAGCCAAATCTGGACTTAACCTCACCCCACTGCCAGGTTTGCAGCAGGTGAGGCTCAGGAAATGATGCAATGATCTTATTCCAGGTTTCGGAATTCATGATTGGTTTTTGAGTTTACGCACATCCCCAACACGCACTGTGACTCCAATGGCATCCAGGTGCTCTAGAAATGCCAGAACATAGCGGCGGCTGGTGTTAAAGCGGTCGCGTACCTGGGCCACACTGATGGTCCCCTCCTCCTGCAATATTTTTCGCACACTTTCAACCATACCCTGATAGTCACCCCAGGCAAAAACAACTTCGCCAGAGAGCGGAATCAATTTCCCCAGATCGATCAGGGCATTATAGATTTCCTCGCCAACCGCACCGATGCTTTCCTTGATGGACGGCGGTGAATATGGATTCTGTTTGAACATCTTCAACAGGTCATCCACAGACTTCTGCTTCTCGCCCTCAAACTTAACCGTATGGTCTGGATTTTTGAGAACGGGAATCGAACTCACCCCAGGCAATGCATCGCGCAACAACACCTCTTCCAGGCGGTCATGCTTAACCAGGTCCTTAATCAAAGCTTCGAAGAGTTTTGGCGAGATACCCAGACGGCTTTTCAACTCTTCGCGCGGGATACCGTGGCGAAAAGCATATCCATGGTGATAGGCTTGGACTTCATGCTCTGCGCGCATACCCAGTTGGGTCCAGTGCCCACGGCTGGCAATCATCCTATTGGGCTGCGCTTTAGGGTCACCACCCAATGTAATCACCTGACCATTCTCCACGAGCTCATCAAATGCCTCGCCAATAAGCGATTGGTCCAGGCTTGCCAGGCTGACCACATCTTTAAATGGGGCAGTACCCAAGGGTAACAGGGCTTGCAAGAAGATCTCTGCAGGCGTGCCCTGGGCCAGAGTCTCGAAACGCGCCAGCACAGCTTCATCAAAACGCTTGTGACGCCCCTTGGGATGAGGATCAATAACAACCCCGCCCCCAACGGTTTCTGCAGGAGATGGTCGTCTCAGGATGTAGCGATCGCCGCGCACAGCCACCACAGGGTCAACGAATTCCAATTGTAGCCAACCTTCCTGGCCAGGTTTGAGCACATCTGTGCCCAACAGCCGCAGGCGTGCGATCACTTCCGCTGCACCCAAGAAGAGCTTCATCTCCGTGTTGTGTTTGACTGGCTGGGAGGCTTCCGCCAGTAAGCGGAAATGCACATCCATACGTCGGGTAGGCTGATATTCACTGGGACGACAAACCACATTTCCCCTTTGGATTTGATCGAGATCAACGCCAGAAATGTTGATGGCTGTACGGCTGCCTGGAACCGCGCTTTGGTTCACGCGTTTATGGGTTTGCAATCCCCGAACGCGCCCTCGTAAACCCTGGGGCATGATGGTTACCTCATCCCCAACATTGATCCTGCCATCGGTGAGCGTGCCCGTGACCACCGTCCCAAATCCTGAAACTGTAAAAGCGCGATCCACGAAGAGGCGCGGACGTCCCAAATCGGGACGCGGCGGCTTTTCGGTCAGAGTACTCTCCAGGGTACTGAGCAGATCAGGGATGCCCTCACCTGTTCGGGATGAGACTCGCACCAGGGGAGCAGAATCCAGCACGGTTCCAGAAAGCACCTCCCGGACCTCGGCTTCGACTAACTCTAACCATTCGGGGTCATCAATTAAATCGATCTTCGTCAAAGCGACCACACCCCCTTGGGTTTGAAGCAGATCCAAGATAGCCAAATGCTCGCGAGTCTGCGGCATAACGCCCTCATCGGCTGCCACGACAAACAAGGCTGCATCGATGGCCCCAACGCCGGAGAGCATATTCTCGATGAAATCTCGATGCCCGGGGACATCCACAATGCCAATCTCTTCGCCATTGGGAGTCGTGAGCCAGGCGAAACCTAAGACAATGGTCAAGCCGCGCTCTTGCTCTTCTCGCAGACGGTCAGGATGTGTGCCCGTGAGCGCCTCGATGAGGGCAGATTTCCCGTGGTCCACATGACCAGCCGTTCCGATTACGCGCATGGGAATTTATGCAATCCTTTTTTGCAAGTAACTACAAAGGGTGGATGTGGAGGCGAATGCCCCCACACCCACTATTAAGGCCCGCTATCCATTTCGAGCAATGGGGTTACCGAATCCCCCCCTGAAGACGTTCGTGATCTGCCGTCCAGTCACGGACAACTTCCAACATGGCCTGCAAACGTTTCCAGGAAAACTCGGAGACTTCACCTAACAAATCCTGGAGCTCTTGCAAGCTGTCATCCATGAGGGTCACTCTGTCCGTCATCCGTTCGAGGCGACGATTGGTATCGCTCTGCTGTTCATCATGCGAGAGCATATAGTTTGTCCATCGTTTTTGGTCGTCTGCTTTGAAGGTGTTCCATTCTTGCCGAAATCTCTCTTCGGAGAGACGCTGCATCTCTGTCAATTCGTTGATGCGACGCTCGACTTTAACATTGAGTTCTTCCGTAACCTCGTTGATGCGTTTGACTTCCTGAAGCGTTTCATCGAGAGAACGAATGTGGTCTTCGATATCGGTGGCCTGGGCTTCGATGGTCTCAAAGCGCGCAGACCAATCTTTCCAGGTCTTCTCCCTTTCGGCCTCGGCTGAAGTCTGTTTGCTGAAAAAAGCGGTTTGAGATTCGGTTCGCTCTTGATCGACTGCAACCAATTCACGCAGGCGTGACTCAATGCGGCGGAATTCAGCATCGAACACTTCGAAACGTCCGCGATAGTCATCGGATCGTTTGCGTAACGCCGAAGTCTCTCCCTGCAAATCTGTCAGTCGCTGAGTATCCTGGTTTTGTCCATCTTCGAGGACGCGAAATGAGCGGCCTTGATCTTCAACCCGCAAACGGATTTCATCTAGACCTTGGTTGAGGTTATCGATCAAGCCATTGAGGCGTTTTTCCTCTAGTTCGCGCGCTTCCAGGTTCTCCTGCAAAGCGGGGATCGATTTTGTCAGCTTTTGGGCCTCGATTAGATTCGATTCTACACCCTGCACTTCCAGACGAAGCAACTTCTTGACTTCTGTATCACGTTGCTCTACTTGCTGTTTCTGCTGGTTGACCCATTGGCTGAATTCAGCCCGATTGCTGGCAAGCGCTTCATCGAACCGATCTAAACGCCCCATAACCGCCTTCAATCGAGTCACTTCGCCATCCAAGGCCTTATTTTCCTGCTCTGTTGCCCTCAGTTTCCCCTCCAGGGTGATAATGCGGTCTCTCAATTGTGTGATTGTGTTCTTATCTTTACGCCGTTCGTCATCGATCCATTCGATGCGTTTTTCGAGTTGCTGTAATTCCATTTGTTTTTCTCCTGATTATTCAGGCAGTTTCATTTGCGATTGTTCTTTGGTCTTGCCAACACTATAGGTGGGCCCAATAGGAATCGTCGTGGAATTTGGCAGATTTGGGGGTCAAATCTGAAGTTCACCACGGGAATTCCCAGAGAACCTATCGGTGATCAACCCGGCAGTTTCTTGATACCTAATAAAAATCAAACATGATCTACCGTGCGTCTCTTTATTTTGGGGAGTCACCATAACATGGTAGAAAATTATAGCACGAACACCCCCTGCAGGGATCAAGGTGTTAGGCTACCAAAAGTCACTGTGATGGATGTCAATAAAGGGAAGAACCACTGCGGGAACAACCCTACCAAAAAGATTGCACCCACTCCAACCATGACCATCACGCTTGGGAAGATGCTCTCTTTTTCCTGTTCTGCATCATCGGGGATCGGCAACTCTTCAGGCCCCATCACCAGCACTGCCAACGATCGCAGCCCACCCACAATCAGACCCGCACTGCCTGCAACCGTTGCCACAGTAATCCAGCCTCCGAAGGTAGCCAACTGTTCCCAGAGAATTAAGTTGATCGGAAACCCGGCCAAAACTGGTATTCCGGCTATAGAGAAATTGGCCAAAACGATCCCAATTCCGGTAATGGGGAATTTGCGACCATAGCCTTGCACAGTGCGAAATTTGAAATCGAAAACATGTGTTTTCAATATCGATAATGACAATGCCCAAACGCCAAAGGCCAAAATTCTTGGGAATAGCAGTCCAAAGAGCAGTTGAGAACCTCCGGGCAAACTGATTGCCAATATTGTGCGCCCAGTTTCAACGATCATCGCGAATCCCAAAATGCGACCTAGATCACGCTGAAAAGTACCCCAAACACCACCTACGAGTACCATTAATACACCAATCAAACGCAGGATTTCCAACAGGTTTAGATTCTCATACAGCGATGGATAACGCTGCATAAACCCCACTGGCAATAGAATGCCCACACTCAACAAGGTGGCAATCACAAAAGTTGTCACATAGGGGTGAGCTTTCTCTGTCAGCATGGGGATCCAGCTATGGAGTGGAAATATTCCAAGATGGAAAGCGAATCCAAACCCTAAGAAAATCGCCGCCCGGGTAATATCCTGAGTATTTCCAGCTTCGAGCTCGATGCCACTCAAGAACCAACCTGCAGTGAGGATGAAAGGCAAGCCTAGAGTCTGATAGGTTAGGAATCGTAATACCCCCCTGTGAACTGGCCTGCCCATGGGGGTTAGTATCAGCACAAACAACAATATGGCAACTTCAATCAATAGTGCTGCATAAAGGATTGGTTGAACAGACAACGAAGCGATCAAAACGGCAGTACTCGCTAAGCCAAGCGGGACGAAAAGAGGTGGAACAGAGATCACCGTTGCCCCAAATAACCAAAATGAAAGTGCAAGATAAAACACCGCGATTTGAGGGCGATCCAAATTTGAAATCACAAGACTACGTCCTGCAATAGTCAGTTGATCCTCTACGATAAACGCCCATGTTCCAAGAGTAACCACTTCGCCAATTTTTAACCCCATGGCTAGCACAACCAGCACCAACGTTGTCAGGGCCGCGATAATCAGCGATAGAATCCGGTAGCGAGAGAGGAAGATCAGCACGAAGGCTACCAACCCAGGAATAATTATCCAAATAATTGGAGAACTCATGCTTGCCTCTCAGAGGTCGCGACTGCATTGAAGTATGCACCAATCAATGCTAATCCCAGCGTGATCACGGCTAACATTCCATTGACCAGCAAGGATATTTCCATGGTGGCGTATAAGATTTCGAATCCAGAGAGCACCGTCAGCAAACCCAGCACAATTCGGATCGGTTGTGCAGTAAGTCCCAGATGAAAAAGACCTAGCCCAATCAACAACAACGCCCCCGTGATCTGGATTTCCGAAGCACGCACCACCCAGCTAGCAACGGTTGGCGTGCTTACGAAAGCCACAACGGCTAAAAAACCTGCGCTGAACACGCGGAACAATATTCCACTCACCCATTGTCCTAATTCATCTTCCCAGGCTTTCGCTTGATCGACCAATCCCATCCCTAACACCGCCGCAGATATCCAGCCTGCAACCAGCTTAATGACCGCAAATTCTATTGGCCACGCCAGTGAAACCAAGATGAATACACCCACATATTGCGCACCGATGGCGCTGATACTCACCCGCCATTCTCTACTGACCAGCAATATCAGTGCGGTAATGCCAACCCAAACCACGGCAAATGGCGCGAATTCATTGAGGTTCATAGGCTAGCCACCACTCTGCTGGACCACCAGGGCGATCAACAAGATCAACATTAACAGCGACCACAAGATACCGCCTTCCCCTTCTAGGATTTGCGAGATCGATGAAAAGACCCGGATAAGCGTGCGATAAAGCCACCAAAAAATCCGATAGATCCATTCTAAAGACAGCAGTTTGCCAAATGCATCTGCAAACGCAAGCGGTATTGTCACTTCTCTGCGCCTAATAATCACCAATATCAAGCCAATCCCCAATGAGATCGCGCCCCCCCACCAGCCAGACGAAAGAATAGGAACCCCAGGTTGTAGTGCAAATCCCTGCGACCAGGCCAGACTCCAATGCGTTATTATCAGCAAAATTAATCCACTGGGGTAAACAAGGTGCATCCACTGTTCTGAATTTTCAAATGAAGGTGCTGGCCGCAAGGCATGCCGAATATACCCTAAGATCAAAAATGAGTGGGCGAGAACAAAGATCCCGAGGAGGATAATCCCCGAATGGTAATACAGGAGTCCCCCTCCCCATGAAGGAGTATATGGCAGAGCCGAAACCCCAAGAATCCCTACGAAGGCAAGAATTGACACGAATCGGCTTCTGCTCGCTGTCAAAAACAATACACATCCAGACATCAGCAACCCCAACCCCCAGGCATTGACAGCATTTGGCAAGCGAAATACAGCAGCTACCAAGGCAATCGTGGCCATACCCAATATCCAGAAGGGACGTCCATCGAGTTCGTTCGAAGCCTGAGCCCACGCAACAGCACCATATAATGCTGATATTGCGGCAATTGCCAGAATATAGGGTTGCCACCCAACAGGCAGGCCAACATTGGCAATGCGAGACAAAATTACCAGACTACTCGCCACGGGCGACATCCTCACGATTGTCCCCAATCCTCTACGGAGTGGCGGTTCCTGGAAAAATGGTTGGTGAGGTGGTAGAACTCCTAAACGCAATCCGGCAGCCAATAACAATAAACCGCTGACTTGAGGAGGAATGGACTCAAATACCAAGGAGCTTTCTAATGATATGGACTGGAGCATGGCTACTAACACCAATAGCATACCTATCATCCGTACCGAAAATGCCACCACAACACGCTCTCTATGCGCGCTTGTTAATACCCTCTGAAGTAACATCCAGGTTTCGGATACGTCCATGAGCATCCATGCCAACATCAGCGTCAGAGGGTTTTCCGCCATTACCGCTAACAGTCCCAATCCTGTCATCGCCAGGCTGGTCGCCCAACCTTGGGAGTCAACCTCCGCAAATTGAAGCACATCTGATAGTAAAACGGCCAAAGGAAACGTAACCAGTGCAACTGCATACACCCAGGAAGTTTCATCTAACAATAACGTCGGAGAGACGTTAAAAAGATCCTCAGGTTTCCACTGTATCAGAGTTATGACTTGAGGTAAACGGGAACGCGAGAACAAAACCAGCAGCCAGGCTGTTAGAGCGCCAAGCATCGCTAACAGCCAAATATAACCGGCCCGCACCTGAAAGCGAGCCACAACCAAAATAACGATGGGAATCAAAAATAGTAGCAGGATAGAAATCGAGATCATCATAGGGAAAAACCAGACAGCAATAATAGTCCACTGACTAGATCTATGCAAGTGATGCACATACCAACTTTTATTGCAAGGTTCATATAAGCATTCGTCGATTCTCTAGGTATTGCCTGGGAGATCCCCCTCAGATTTAGGGGTGAGTGGGGTTCGGAGCACCCCACTCACCCCTAAATCTGGGAACCAATCATGGCCATGGCACGGGGACAGGAGAAGAATATCCCAGTTTGTTGACCACGAAAAGTTTCGCTGAGGAATTGCCCGAACATCCGGAAGGATCTAGCAAGGTATATGATGTCTTGGTGGTTACATCAGTCCATTCGATAACAAATTGTCCATTGCAGATATTGGCTTTGATCAGGTAATGCAGATCAACCGCAGATGCAGCCGCACTCCATGCAACTATGACCGAATCGCCGTCTCTAACTGAGCCAACTCCAGTCGCAGGTGCAATGGATGAATTTATCGGCGGATCCATAGGACCATAGGAAACAGAATATAGGTCTCCACTCACGATCACCGCTGAAGTTGCCACCCAACAATGGTAGCTAAATCCCTCCATTTGGATCCACAGCCAATTGCCCCCATAATCACGACCATCCACCTGTGCAATCGAACCCTCTCTGAAAAGACCCGCAACAAGGTAGACTGTGTTAGGTCCCCATCGGCAATTAATGTTCCCATCTGCCTCAACTGTAGCATTCTGGAGAGTCGATGTAAGAGTGATGGTGGGCGTATCCGTAGGAATGGGGGTATCTGTGAGCGTGGGAGTATGCGTTTGAGTGTTTGTGATTGTCGCGGTTGGTACGGGTGTCGAAGTTGCGGTGGAGGTCTCAGAAGGGCTGGGAGTGATGCTGAGGGTGACGCTTGCTGTAAATGTCAATGTAGAAGTATGGGTGGTTGTAGCAGGGGAAAGACGATTACTGCTGGGAAGATTACACGCAACAATGGCAATCAGCAAAACAATCAGAGATAATCCCCACTCACGTCTAATATAAGGTAAGAGTCGGGAGTTCATATCTATACCTCCGGTCAGTTTGAAATTTGGTTTTGCGATTTATTGCCTTAAAGATACCATAATTCGGCGAGAGTCTAGGAATCGCTATAAGAGATAGGTTTTTTGGGCAGGGGCGTGCACAGACCACATCTTCGCCCAGATATACCAGCGATGGTCATAGGAATCCAAAGAGACCTGAATTGCAAAAATTCCTTCAGAAGAATACAATACGTCAGGATCACAAAAGTGGACTCCGGAAAGTCCTTTTAATTCCGGTCATGGCCAAAGGCCCGCCTCTGGCGTGAACCCTGCAAGGGTGAAGAATCTCTGCCCCGCCGTAGGCGCGCCCATGGCGAGGGCAGGAGACTCTTCGCTTCGCTCAGAGTGACCTCCGAAGGCGTTCAGATACTATCCGATACATACTTAATACTAGAGAATAGTCAAAGGAAATTTAAAACATCATGGCCCATGCAACTTTTCATTTTCCCAAGGGATTTCTTTGGGGGACCGCAACCGCCTCACATCAAGTCGAAGGCAATAATACCAACAACAACTGGCACTATTGGGAAGAAGAAGGCCAGATCGAACCTGGGCATTCATGTGGATTGGCGTGCGATTGGTGGGGGGGGCGCTGGAAAGAGGACTTTGACCGCGCTTCCGAAGCTGGTCAGAACACCCATAGACTCTCCATCGAGTGGAGTCGTATCCAGCCTGCAATAGACCGTTGGGATGAGGAAGCCCTGGACTATTATCGTCAAATGCTGCGCGGACTGGTTGAGCGCGGTCTAACCCCCATGGTGACTCTGCACCACTTCACCGACCCCCTCTGGTTAACTTTCTTAGGGGGCTGGGAATATGAACCCGTAGTGAGTCTCTTCGAAGCGTATGTTCGCAAAGTTGTCGAAGCCTTGGGTGATTATGTCAATTTTTGGTGTACGATCAACGAGCCGAATGTCTACGCGGTGATGGGTTATATCTTTGGCGTGTTCCCCCCTGGGAAAAAGGATCTTGGAGTAACGTTCGATGTCATGACCAAACTCGTTCGCGGTCACGCCGCAGCATATCATGCGATTAAAGAACTGCAACCCAGTTCCCGGGTTGGCTTGGCCATCAACTACAGGGGCATGCTGCCAGCACGCAAGAGATCACTTTTAGATAATCTTCTGGCCAGCAACTATTCGAGAGTCTATAATGATTTCTTCGCTCGGGCTGCTATGGATGGTGTATTGCGCTTCTTCACCACAAGCAAGCGCATTCCCGAAGCAAAAGGGACTCAGGATTACCTGGGCTTGAATTATTACACGCGAGAATATGTAGCCTTCAATCCATTTGCGCGTAGCAATATGTTCAGCAAAACGTTCTACGACACTCAATCTGAACTCAGCCCAAATGGGTTTATCGCCAACGAACCGATTGGATTCTTCGAAGCGCTAAAATGGGGTCTGCAATTTAATGTGCCCATCATCATCACCGAAAATGGGGTAGAAGACCCAGAAGATGCAATGCGTCGCCGGTACTTGATCCAGCATATCCACCAGCTATGGAGAGGTGTGAACTTCAATTGGCCCATCGAAGGGTACTATCACTGGAGCCTGGTGGATAACTTTGAATGGGAGCGTGGCTGGGCTCAACGCTTCGGCCTGTGGGAGTTGGATATCGAAACCCAAGCCCGTCGAAAACGACCCAGCGCAGATCTATTTGCCGCAATCGCTCAACAGAATGCGCTGTCTTCGGAAATGGTGGCAGAATTCGCGCCAGAGTTGTTCGAAACCATGTTCCCTGGCTGATTTTTAATGGTATAATCCCGGCCGCTATGGGGGAAAAATCTACAATGGAGAGGTCGCATAGTCCGGTCTAGTGCGCGCGCCTGGAGAGCGCGTATACCGCAAGGTATCGAGGGTTCGAATCCCTCCCTCTCCGCCAA
>CAYTKR010000156.1:0-11404 GCA_964438295.1 uncultured Anaerolineales bacterium | reverse complement strand
CGTTAGCGAAACCCAATTTACTGTCACGGGAACCCTGGTGGGCACCCCGGCCTATATGTCTCCAGAACAGGGCATGGGGCTGAACATCTCCGCCCCCAGCGATATCTATTCTTTGGGCATCATCCTTTACGAAATGGTCACTGGCAAAGTGCCTTTCGATGCCGATACCCCCTTGGCCGTGATCCACAAGCATATCAACGAACCGCTGCCCTCACCGCGCACCATCCGGGATGACATCCCCCAGGTTTTAGAAGCCGTCATCGTCAAAGCCCTGGCCAAGGAGCCGGGTGAGCGCTTCCAATCAGCGGCTGAACTAGTCCAAGCAGCCGAGGCCGCCTTTGCCGATTTTACCAAGGTGACCATGGCTGAGACGATGGTCGAACCCCCACGTCCCTCGACGCCCTCAGGGGATGCCCAACCCGGCCTCGAGGTTGCTCCTGAACCCGACCAGACGATTGCATCCAAAGAAACTGTTGCCATGGAACCTGAGGAAAGCCCACAACCAACCCTCACATCAAAACCTACGGTTGCTATGTACCAGGAGGATGACATCGCCGAGAAGGCAACTGTAGCCATGGAGACTGAGCCAGAACCTGCGTTCCAAACCCCAGCAGTGAAGCCCATCTCGAAACCCAAACCGGTGGCAGTGCCGAAGCCTCCCGCGGCAAAACCAAAAGTCAAACCACTACCCATTATCCTCGGGATCGTCGCAGTGGCCGCTATCGCTGGGCTGCTAGTGTGGGGTATCCCCAAACTTCCCACTAGAGACAATGTAGAGAGTGCAGCTCCAAGTGCTGAGTGCGAGTCCATAGAGACTTGCCAGGCTTTGGCAGAAGAACGCTGGGGCAGTGAAGATCTCGAGGGTGCTATCCTGTCCTTAGAGACAGCCATTGGCTTCGTACCAGAAGACCAGCATCCCCATCACGCTCACCTTTGGTGCCAGAGGGGAGAAGCCTTGGCCGCTTTAGACCGCACCGAGGAAGCGATGGGAAGCTTCGAAGAGTGCATGGGCTGGACCGAGGATAATCCTGAATTCGAAGATATCCGCGTTTTCGCGCAAACTCAACTTGAATCTTTGACAACTGGAATAAGCGATTGCGGCGCCCCCGAAGAATGCCATGCCTTGGCAGAGGCACACATGAACAGCGGGAACTTCGAGGGTGCAATCACAACAATCGAAGCCGCCATTAGCAATGTGCCTGAAAACGAACACCCAGCTTTCGCACAGTACTGGTGCTTGAAAGGTGAAGCGCATCTGGCCCTGGAGCAATTCGACATGGCCCTTTGGAGCTTCGAAGATTGCCTGAACTGGACAGAGGGGGATCCTGCCCTGGAGGAAATGCGCGCCTTTGCCCAAGAGCAGATCGACGCCATCAATAACCGTTGATCTGTTTGATGAAGATTTTATCTTGCCAATGTCAACTTCACGAGAACTTTCGAAAATAAGGGGTTGCCGGGTTTCTCGTCTGAAAGTTAACATTGTCGTACGATAAGTATCACACAAACCGATAAAAGGCCATCATGCTCGATTATGTCGTACCACTCTTCATTACACTGATATTCGATGCCCTGGTGGTCTTTCTTTTTCGCTGGGGAATGTCACAAGGCTCCCAGCAAAAGCAAAAATCAGATATTCCTTTTACCCAACAAATCGCCAAGGGATGGACGCGCGGTTGGATATTCGTCATTTTGCTCATGATCCCATGGTTCATCATTCTGGCAATGGCGTCTATGGCATCAGATTACGTCGGAAAACCTGAAATTGCATCGATGATGTTCTTTGGTAGTATCGTGGTTGTTTTTCTTACCCCTGGAGTTGATATCTACAAGAGAGTTCGAGCTGCATATCCAACGCTACAGCGGAAACCAGCCACGAAGATCGCGCTCGGATGGACAGTGCCCTTTTCTCTCTTTTGGAGCTTAGGATTTGGGATCTTATTTTCGCGCAGTCACCTTCTTGGTAGTTCGATCGGTATTGAATTCGGAACGGGCGCTGTTTTCATCATAATTAGCCTAGTCATCAGCAGGTCGTTAGGCATCAGTGGGATGTCCAAGCAATTAAAAGGAGTGCACGTCAAATGGTGAATATTGCTCGGTATTCGAAATTCTCTCTCTTGAGTATTTTGCTCGCCCTTCTAATCAGCTTTGTACTCACCACAACTGGGCTTTGATCATCCTATCATCATTGGGTGGAGCATCCTTGCTGACTCAGGCTTTCTCTCCCCCCAGGCCAACGCTGTTGCTTGTATATGTCATACTCGCGGTTCTGGGGATCATCATCCAATCTCGGATGATGAGTGCTGAGGAAGAATAACAAATCAGAAAACATACTGGGATTTCATTTGCTCTGGTATATCATCATTCCCATAAGTTTCACGCTCCTATTTGACACCCTGGTTGTCGTTCTGTTTCGATTGGGAATGTCCTTGGGCATGCGCAGCCAGGATGCCAGTTTTATCAAAAGGGTTGCCAAAGGCTGGGTACAAGGTTGGCTCCTTGTTATTGCCCTCATGATCCCCTGGCTGATGATCCTGAGTATTTTCCTGCTAGCATTTGATTATTCGGGCTCCCCTGAATATGCCTATTATATGTTCTATGGTGGGATCGTTATCGTTCTTCTCTACCCGGGGGTAAATATCGCCTTATCGACGCGTTCAGCACATTCTTCTCTAACCTGGAAACCGATCATCATGACTGCGTTGGGGTGGACAGTCCCATTCGCTATTGTTTGGAGTTTGGGTTTCTGGGCCTGGATTGCTCGAGGGCACCGCATCAACCGATGGATCTGGTCAATTGGAATCGAAACATCTACTGGGTTCTACCTCAGCCTGGCAGCTATAGTAATCTCCGTATCCATGCTTTTGAGCAGAGCGATCGGTATGCGGGTAATGTCTAGGCAATTGGATGACTTACCTGAACCCCCCGCCCCTTCCCAATTTCAATTACTACATCGAGCCCGTGATGTCCTTGCCTCCTATTTTGGCAATGTAGTAGCTACAATTCTCGCATCCATAACTGGTAGGCCCTTATTGCGTGCCAAGCTCGGCTGGGGGGTCGCCTGGGTGCTCTTTACTTGGCTGGCAGCCCAACGCTACGGAGCGTATGGATTGTCACGCGCTGACTATTGGCAGTACACTTTGCGCTTCGCTTTAATCACTGTGCTGTTGGTCTCTATCGGCGCGGGAGTAATAGCCGCACTGCTCATGCGATTCCAGCAATCGAACTGGGAACAGACCTTGAGAGCGGCGAAAACCTGGGTACTCTGTGGCTTATTGGGCTGGGCCATTGGATTGCCTCTTGGGTGGGGAGCAAATTTCCTATATCAAAAGTCACTTATCGCGCTCGTCAAAAATAACGTAATAACCCATGCCACACTTAACAGACTAATCCCCTCCCCCCAGACATTTATTTTGATTTCTGGGTTTATCGCATTGTTCATTGGATACCTCATGATGCACAGGAAGAGTGAGGAATCAGAATTGAGCTACCCTTAGAAGTTCAACTTTTTTGAAAAGTTGAACTTCTAGGAATTTATAGACCCTCACTGATATCGAGCGTTTTTCCCCAAGGAAACAATTGATGAACAATCCCTATGAAATCCTCTTCGAACCGGTGAAGATCGGTCCGGTGGTGGCACCTAATCGGTTTTATCAAGTGCCGCATTGCAACGGATTAGGCTACCGCATGCCGCGCGCTCATGCAGCCATGCGCGGCATGAAGGCCGAGGGTGGCTGGGGTGTGGTCTGCACCGAGGAAGTCGAAATCCATCACAGTTCCGATCTATCACCATACATCGAAGGCCGCTTGTGGAGCGACGGAGACATTCCTGCCCTGCAGTTAATGGTAGATGCGGTGCACGAACACGGCGCTTTGGCAGGTATCGAACTGACCTACGCCGGGCACAATGCCGTGAATCTCTACTCTCGAGCAACCGCGTTAGGGCCACGTTCGATGGCCCTCACAGGGGGCCACGGATACAATCCCGGCCAAACCCGCTGTATGGATAAAGAGGATATTCGTAACGTGCGTAAATGGCACCGGGCAGCCGCGCTGCGCGCCAAAGAGGCTGGTTTCGACATTATCTACTGCTACGCGGCTCACGATCTATCTGTGGCAATGCATTTTTTGCTGCGTCGCTACAACGACCGTACAGACGAGTATGGCGGCAAGCTGGAAAACCGCGTACGCTTCCTGCGTGAGCTGATCGAAGATACCAAAGATGCCGTCGGAGATACCTGCGCGGTAGCCGTGCGATTGGCAGTGGATGAGTTGCTCGGGGAAAACGGTCTTACCCACCAGGGGGAAGGCTACGACATTGTCGCCATGCTGGCGGAATTGCCCGACCTATGGGATGTCAATATCAGTGACTGGGAAAACGATTCTGTGCCGTCCAGGTTCGCCAAAGAGGGCTACCAAGAGAAGTATATTTCCTTCGTCAAATCGCTCACCAGCAAACCGGTGGTCGGTGTGGGCCGTTATACCTCACCCGAATCGATGGTCTCCGTGATCCAGCGGGGAATCATGGACTTGATCGGAGCGGCTCGGCCCTCGATTGCCGACCCCTTTTTGCCACAGAAAATCAAAGAGGGTCGCACCGAGGACATCCGCGAGTGCATTGGCTGCAATATTTGCGTGAGTGGTGACTTGTTATTCGTTCCCATCCGCTGCACGCAGAACCCCACCATGGGAGAAGAATGGCGCCGAGGTTGGCACCCTGAAGTTATCACTCCCAAGAAGAGGGAGGCTGAAGTGCTTGTCGTGGGCGGAGGCCCCGCGGGGTTGGAGTGCGCCCGAGCCCTGGGACAGCGCGGCTACTCTGCGGTGCTCACCGAAGCTCGAAATGAGTTGGGCGGGCGCGTGCACCTGGAATCTCAGCTACCTGGCTTAATAGAGTGGCGGCGAACCATCGACTGGCGCCTGACCCAGATCGAGAAGATGGAAAATGTCTCCCTTTATCCGGGTAGCCCCATGACCAACTCCGATATCCTTGAGTCGGGCATATCCAACGTGATCATTGCTACGGGAGCGCAATGGCGTCGGGATGGACTGGGCCGCAGCTTGTGGCGTCCGATCCCTGGCCATGAACACGCGCTTATCTTCACTCCAGATGATTTGATGGCTGAACGAATTTCATCGGGACAAGTGGTCATTTACGATGATGATCACTTCTACATGGGAAGTGCACTAGCTGAACTGTTGGTCGCCGAGGGATGCCAGGTAAAGCTGGTGACGCCCGCATCCCTGATATCCTACTGGTCGCAGAACACCCTGGAGCAACACCGCATTCAAGAACGCCTGATGAAAAGCGGCGTGGGACTATATACCCAATACGTTCTCGAAGGGATCATCGAGAATGGTGTGATGATTTCACATTTCGTCTCTGGCCACACATTAGAACTCCCCTGTGACGCTGTCGTCCTCGTCACGGATCGAATCCCCAACGATGGGATGTATCTCGAGCTCAAACCAGCTCTGGAGAAGGGAAAACTATCCTATCTACGCGTGATCGGCGACGCTGAAGCGCCAAATATCATCGCTCAGGCGGTTTTCTCTGGTCATCTGGCGGCGCGCGATTTCGATGAAGTGCATCAGGATGGCCCACCCTTTATGATTGAATATCCTGCTCTTCAGTAACCTTCTATGGGATCAAACCCCAAATCACGTGCCAGACGATATCTGCCCAGAAATGGACACCGACTGCGGCCAAGAAACCATACTTTCTAAAACTATACGCCGCAAACAAGGAAAGCACGCCATTCAACAGGAAAATCTCGAGCATCAAAGCGGCAGGGATTTGCGATATACTCCCCATTCCCAGCGCAAACATGACCGAAGGCAGGTGCCCCGCAGCAAAAGCCAGTGCAGAGAAGATCGCCACAAGCCAAAATACCTGAGCTTGGCCTCTTCCTCGCAAAAGCACGCTCGAGATCAGCCACATCCAAAAGGGGATGAAAAACAGGCGGAAGATGACTTCTTCGCCAATACCTGCTACAGCGGAAGCCACCAGGGATGTAGGAAAGGGCGGATGGGGGAGCGGCCCCAAGGTATGCCATCTCTGGAGGATTGAATCCGCCAAGATGAAAAAGAGCCCTATGGCTACTCCGATGCCAGCCGGGATCAAGAATTTTTGCCGGTTCGTGACTCCAGGATCCCAAAGCGCGGGAAATCCCAATTTTCGGGAGAGCTGCAATCCGATTAATCCCAAGCCGCCGTACAATATCAACATCGTCCCCGCAGTTACCAGAGCTAGCGTTGATTTCGAAGCAGGCATTTGTCCCTCAGGTATCGTGGTTGTGAATAATCCCTGAGGCAGAAACGCGTTTGCCGCTCCGAGAGCAGCCAGGATGATGATCAGAGATAAATAGAGGGTAATTGACGGAGATAGCTTTTTTTTCATTGTTATTCTTTTTCTAGATAGATGATTTCTTCACAAAATGGTGTGTATGGTCTGATGCAATCATAGTTCCTGTCGAACCGAAGCCTGGGATGAATCTGTTCGAGAATCTTCCCCACAGGTGTATGGTAGGCTTTCTTGCAGATCACACGGGTATCCAGTCCGAATTTCTCACATGCCTCCAGGGTGGGACAAGAATTCCACCAGCGGGTAATAATCTTGTCATTGGAGCGCTCTACGATCTCACCATCTTCTGGAACTGAAACGCCCAAATACTTTTCATAAAATAATCGATACCCAACCATTATCGGATTATCAGTGGGAGAAACTTCTGCTAGGTTGGTTTTCAACCAGGCCAATCTTTTTCCGATCACACAACTTTCCAAGATCCCCAACGCCTTATCCAATCCGATCTCATCAGCAACTTGCATGGTTTCGCTGAATAACGCGCTGAAATCACCTTGTGAGCGTTCATATTCATATTTGATGCGTTGGTAATTGCTCAACATAGGTCACCATTTCCCCATAATTCTACCCTCATATTGGCTTCACTCTGTGTTGGAAATCGCTTCCGATAGGATCAAATACTTAGCGTGGGACCACAAGAGCGGTTTGGCAATCTCTCCCCAGCGCTGCACCCAGGGCAAATAGAATGAGTCATCATTCAAGGATGCCGGGATCTGTTCGGCCAATTCCCCCCGCTGATCTGCCTGCATCTCCACCCATTGTTTCATCATCCGGGCCTTTTTCAACTCGCCAACTTGCGCATAATACCAACCCAACCAGGCAGTCAACAAAACCCATTCACCCCCGCCATAATATGTATCTTCGGCGTAGCGGTGGACCCCGCCTCCTTGCCGCAATGTGGTATCGATTTCGACTACCGTTGCTCTCATGAGAGGATCCGCAGGAGGAATCACATTATAGGGTACTGCCAAGCCCAACAGACTGGTATCGACAGCGTTGGAGCCGATGAATTTGACATAGTGCCCATTCAATACCGCTCTATTCAATAAGAATTGACGGATGTCTCCCAAAGCCCGTTGGTAATCTGCCCCACTCAACTCCGTGTACGCCTGCAAACCTGCATAGATCGCGGCCAGGCTATGCGGGTGGATCTGCTCAGGGAATTCTTCCCAACAATCGAAGCAAGGGCGCTGCCATAATGCACCAACGTAATCTGCCACCAAACGCGCCGCTTTCAGCCAGTCTTCTTTGATCACGTTATGGGCGAATCGCTGATGTTCTCCCAGCGCCCACAGCCAGGTGCCAAAACCATCTAACTGAAAATTAGGCCAATCTTCGTCGGCATCATCCCCGCTGACGCTGTAGCGCGTGTGTAAGATATCCTCAGGATCCAAGGGGTTTCCCTGGCTGCCCTTGCGGATGGCGCGCTGGACGATATCTGCGCGTTTGATCACATTTGCTGCTGCCCAATCGTGGAACTTCTCTGCACTGTGATGCTCTCCAACGACGTCCATTGCATAGGCAATGAAAGCGCCATCGCGGTACCAGCTATATCGGTAGGTTGGGAAATTAGGACAGGCCGGATAAGCGCCACTGGGACTTTGATTCTCCAGGATGATTTCGATGCTGCGTTGATACAAGTCGCTCATGGATTCGCATTCTCCTATTTTGCCATCTCGACGACGATGATGCCCCAGTATTCCAGGCTGGGTATGTGAACTTTCAATTTTTCATTCTCTTGCTGCCAGGAAATTGGCTTTAACCGGATGTCGCTGCTATCAGGGCTGGCCCAATAAACCTGTTGGACTTCATCTGGAAAATTGATTTCCACGGCGAGATTTTCCATTATTCGGAGTTCTGGGTGAGGTTGATCCCAACCCGAATCATCTATGCCATTGAAATTGACTAGACTGACCGTCGTCCTGTACGCGTTTTTCCGAGTGATTGACCAAACACCTGGGGGCGCGTCGACCGGCCAATCATGTAAATCTTCCGCGCCAGGTCCTATGAGATCGCCATAACGGACAGCGAAATCATGATATTTTCGTAGTACACCTTCAAGCTCTGGGGGAATTTCCTGGTGCTCAGGGAAATAGGGATCACTTAAGAGTCGGGTGTTCTCTCCAAGTTCAATACGAGATCCGCCACAGGAGTAGATCAGCGCGTCTGCCAGACGGATATTGGCCGGTCGATCTGCTGGAAGGTAGAGGGCGATCACTACCGGTTTGCCACCCGAAAGCTCACGCGCCCCTGACACGACCTCGGGCAGATCGAGGTAGCTGGTCTTGGGAGGCCAGATTTCTATATAGGTGAAATCTTGGGCGGATGGCCCCAAGGCCTCGATGGGCCAATTGCCGACCGCGTTGAAAACCACTGCTTCATTGGGATAGGCATCTTTGAGCGTGCTGATGAAGGCGTTGAAGGCTGCCGGGATGTCAATGGCCTCACCATCAACGTTGTAGCCTTCTTTAGGATCTCCATACTGGTCCACATGCAGGCCATCAAAGGGAAGCTCCGTCAGCATCCTTTGGCATTCTTGCTGCAAGTGGCGGATCCATGGGCTATTTGAGGTCGGGTCCATCAAACCTAAGAAATCCATGAAGGTCATAGGCTGGCCGCCTTCATCATAGATGGCCCAGTCAGGATGATCGCGCCAGAACTCCAATGAAGCAGCATACACAGCCAGGTAGGGCATCGCCGCCATGCCAAATTTATGGGCCCCCTCAATAAAATTGCGTACAGTTTTCAGAGAAAGACGCCGTTCCAGCGGGTCGATGTATACCTCGGCAGGCGGCAACAATTGATCATGGCGGTACTGCCAATCGTAGAACTGCAATCCGTTGATGTGAAAGCGCACCAGGGATTCCAGGGTGCTCTCGACATCACCCCTTCCAGCCGTGAAATCGGTAAGGAACCCGTAGCGGGGGAAAGCCGTCCAATCGGGGAGCACATCGAAGGCCGAGGTAATCTTCTCGGATGTCTGACCCAAGCCATCGCTGAGCGTGCATACCACCCCATATCCGCGCGGTGTCTCCAAAGGCGGAATCCACTCAAGGGTACAGGTTTGCTCCCCAAATATCAGGGAGATCTTGTGGGACACCGCCCCTACTTGTTCAGCGAGATGCCAAAATTTCAGAGAGATCAACACCTCGGTTGGCTCATCCACAAAAAGCTTGAGTTGCAGTTGAATCGTCTCACCTGGCTTGAAGGTCCCTTTGAGAGGGTAGAAATCGATCAGCTTCATTGATCAGCCCTTCAGACCGGTGGTAGCAATGCCACGGATAAAATAACGCTGGAAGACGGTGAAGACAAATACCACCGGGATCAGGGCAACGATCGAGGCTGCGAAAACCTGGCCCCACTCGGTGAGATGCTGCGACTGGAATAGGGCGATAGCAATGGGCAAAGTCCTGCGGGTGGTCTCTTTGATGGCAACATGCGCCCAAGGGAACTCGCCCCAACTATAAAGGAAGGTAAAGATGGTCACCACAGCGATGCCCGAGCGGGAGAGCGGCATCACCACTCGCCAGAAGATCTTCCACTGGCTGGCGCCATCGATCAGGGCCGCCTCTTCCAGGTCACGCGGGATACCCTCGAAGAAACCTCGCAGCAAAAACGTCTGCATGGAAAGGTTCATGGTCACATAAACCACCACCAAACCCAGGAATTTGTCGAGCAAATCTAAGTGTTTGGCGATGATGAATTGGGGGATGATCAACATGACCGGGGGGATCATCATCCCCAGCAGAAAGACATAGAATAATAACTCACGGCCAGGGAACTTCAGGCGTGCAAAGGCATAAGCCAGCATGGAGGAGACGACAACCGTGGCTGCGGTGCTGGTTACGGCGACAATCAGGCTGTTCAAGAAATACAACCCAAAGAGATCCTTCCCCAAGGCCTCAGTGTAATTCTTCAAGGTGATCTCTTTGGGCCACAAGCGCGGCGGCATCTCGAAGATATACGCTTGTGGTTTGAAAGACGTAATCAGCATGTACCAGAAGGGGATCAGGACGATCACAATCCCAACTAGCAATAGGGTATACGTTATCACCTTTGAGAGGGTGCGGCTGCTTTGGTTGCTCATCTAGATCTCTACCTCCTGACGGAGCAGGCGCATCTGGACGACGCTGATCACAAAAACAATGGTTGTCAGCAGATAGCTGATGGCAGAGCCATAGCCGAAATCTAAGCGGGTGAAGGTGGCCTCGTACATCAGTGTCAATATGAAGTGAGTCAGATCGAGGGGATCGCCCCCGTTGGTGATCAGCAGATTGGATATATAGGCGTTCAGCGCGCCAATGGTCAAGGCCACCAGCACGAACACGGTTGTCGGTCGCAAGAGCGGCAAGGTAATGCTTGTGAAGCGGTTCAAGGCGTTAGCGCCATCAACCTCGGCAGCTTCATATAGATGCCCGGGGATGGCCTGCAATCCGGCCAGAAAAATGATTGCGGTCCATCCTACGCCTTTCCAAATCCCTAGCAAATGCACCGGAACAAATGCTAAGACCGGGTCTGCCAGCCACAGGATGTTCTTAGGAATGATGTGCAGCACATCGCGCAAGATGTAATTGATCAACCCGGCCTGGCCGCTGAACATGTACTCGAAAAGCAAGCTGACGATCACCCAAGAAGTGATCACAGGCAGGTAGTACACCACCCGAAAGAAAGCCCGGGCGCGGATATCCTGGTTCAACAAAGTGGCCACGGTCAGGCCGATCACCATCTGGCCGGTTACGGTCACCACGGCGTAAGCTATGGTGTTGAGCACCGCCCTGCGGAAGATGGGGTTGCTCAGCGCCTTGGTGTAGTTTGCCATCCCTACCCATTCCGATTGAGCCGGGTTGACGATCTTCCAATCATAGAAACTGATGCGAAACGAATACAGCATCGGCCCGATCATAAAGGTGATGAAGAGCAGCAACCCTGGCAGGATGAATAATAATGCCGTCAAAATTTGCGTAAGTTTACGTCGGGTGCGAGTGCGCATGAGCTGGATATTCCTGAAAAAATGGGTGGCCGGGGAGCTCCCCGGCCACCCAT
>CAYTKR010000155.1:0-11760 GCA_964438295.1 uncultured Anaerolineales bacterium | reverse complement strand
TCTTCGGGCCGCCAGACTGACTTCTATTGCTTGAGTTTTTTCCGAGCAGTCATATATTTCAAAGGGAAAATTTACCACAGCATCACTGAAATGGATCCCGATACACGTCAGCTCTTCGAGCGGTTGGATGCATTCTTACAAGATCAGAATCGAGATGGAGTCCCTGATGTCATCCAGAATGGTGGGCTAAGCGCGGTCAAAGAAGCTTTCAAGTTTATGAAAGAATTTTCTGCTTTGAGCCAGGGAAGCAGTCCCCTGACTCAGGAGCAAATGGCGATCATCATAGAAACGGATACGCATATCAACGTCAATGGCAGATCGTTTCGAGGTATCGACGAGATGCCCCCAGATGTGCGTCGAATCTACCAGCGAGTGGTTGCGAAGGCTGAAGAGGCAGGCCCCGAATCTTTTGGGGGTGAGGAAATCTTCGATGAGCCCTGGCGGAAACGCAGCCGAGATTCCTACTTCGAACCCCATGATGATGAACTCATTGAGCCCAGTTATTCGCCGGCGCCCGTACAGAATGTAATGGAACCGGTGACTTCGAACCTGGGATTGGTAATTGCAGCGGTTTTGGCAATTATTTTTATTGCGATTGGTGCTCTAATTTGGATCTCAGGCGGGAATCTATTCTAATCCCCAAGACCTTAAAAGAATAAATCGCTTGGAGCAATGTTTGTCGGGGATAGGGGTTGCAGGCGTCGACCGCAATCCCTATCCCCGACATTAAAAATCAAATCCCCTACTCTGCTGGTGCGTTCACCATATGACCGATCTCCATGAATGCTTCATGAAGATCGGCGCCATTGGCGTACAGCGGATCAATCCCTTTTACCAGTTCCACTCTCAAATCAAATAGGTCATCGCGGTTGTATTTTTTGCGATTCTTTACCATCTTGATCTTCATCAATTCGGCCTGCAGATCCTGTTTGGGGTTGAAGCGCCCATTGAGTTCACTGCATTGGTTGCATACCCCTTTTTGATTTACGAAAGCACAAGTATCATCGAAAATCGACAGCATTGTTTTTCTGGCATCATGTAAGAGATGTTTGACCCTGCTTTGAGTGGTGTTGAGGATATTGGCAATTTCTTTAACCTTGAAATCATAGATATTCTTCAAGATGAGGGCGATTTGTTGTTCGATATCCAGCATTTTCGATGTACAGGTAAAGCAGTAATCGATATGTTCACGAATTTCGAATACCCTTTGCGGTGCAAATTGCGAAGCATGGTCGACAAGTTTCATTACTTCCGGATCAGAATGGGCGAGAATTCGAGTTCGATCAAGCGTATCGTTGAACCAGCGCTGCTGATTTTTTAAATGCTTTTTGGCTTGGTTGGTGGCAATTGTAAACACCCAGGTTTTCAAGCTGGATTCTTGCCGAAATTTTGGCAGATTTTCGAACGCCAGAATGAAAACGTCGTGCGCCAGGTCTTCCATATCATTACGATCTGCGATTAAACGATACAAATAAGATTTTAGTTGGGGCTGAAATTCGGAGAACAGATTATGGAAGGCGCGAATATCCCCTTCTTGCGCCTTTCCTAGAAGACCCTTTTTATCCACTATGAACCGATCCAGGTCATTACAGCGATGATGACGAAGAATGTCCATTGGAATAGTTTCAGAATTCCATTGGGAATTCCCGAAGTTGCCGCGATGGCCAACTGCCAGATCGCAAAGAATGCGTAATTCAAGGCAATAAAACGCGCCAATAGCGAAGGCTGTTCATCTGTGATGAAGCCAAAACCGAGTGCTAGCAGGGCAAGGGTTGATAGGATTAAGAATACCGAGACATAGTGGAAGACAGAGCGCATCACTTGTTTAGGGACCTCGTCGAAGGATGCGGCCAACATGGGTTTAAGATATTCTTTTGTTCCCATGGTGAAGTGTCCAACTGTCGTGAATGCACCCAAGATGCCTGCGCTGATAATGAACCAATTCATGACTAACCTCCTAACAATTTACTATATAAATACTAATGGCCCAAAAAGAAATCAGAGAAGTGGGGGTCTCCACCTTCTTTTCCTGGCACAACTTAAATTCAGTCAAACAACTCGTACGCTGAACCCACCAGGGTCAGGTCTTCAGCCTTGGGAGGGACCTCCGGCTGGCTCTCTTTCAACTGTTGGCGAAAGGACTGAAAAGCGTCCAAATTACTAACGATGGACATGGTTTCATCGTCGGGATACATGGCAAGGTGGACAAAGGTTCTCCCATCGTCTAACACAAAGGCACTATAGCGGATACCAGGATTATTGATTCCTCTGAGATCCGCCATGACTTTGCGAATATTCTTCTTGTTGGTTTCAACATACTCACCTCTAACCGTATATTGCACTTTTACTGCTTTCATAAGACACTCCTTTGAAAATTAAAATAGATAGTGGGTTTGGTCGAGCTACTATTTAGAGTCTCTTATGTTCTAAAATGATCGTAATTTAATCTAACTCTAATATTTAAGTGTTTTGCGGTTTGTGTCTTGCAATAATACTGAATGGTTTCACCGCAAAACCTGTGTAAATGCCGGAATTTTCTCACAATTTATTTTGGGATTCTTTCCGACATTTACTTTAGGAGTTACGCAACTGAAGCGTATTTTTTTGGGGAAAGAGCCCTTTCCCAGCAATTACCTCGCCGAACAGCTTTAGTTTAATAGTTACCAACAGCAACGCTAGAAAATCATCGAGACACTGCTGCCGACCTGTGTCTCGAAAGAGATCTCGCCCTTAAGTTGGCGTACTAAAGAATGAACCAGGCTCAGACCTAAAGAGTCGGATTTTTTGCCAATCAATTCTTCAGGAATCCCAACACCATCATCGCGTACAACTAGCGCAAATCCATTTGCTTCAGTTTTCTGCAAAATGATTTCAATCACCCCATTATTTTTGTCCGGAAATGCGTGTTTGAAAGAATTAGAAACCAATTCAGTGAGGATCAAACCACAAGGAATAGCAATATCGTTATCGATGAAAATTGTATCTAGCTCGAACTTCACAGCGATATCGCCGGGAAATGTGTTGGCCAGGCTGGAGATTAGGTCATGGATGTATTCTCCAAAGTCTAACCGGGCCAGGTGTTTGGTTTGATACAGTTTTTCATGAACCAAAGCCATCGAATAGATGCGATTTTGACTATCTTCTATAATGGAGCGAGTGGAGGGCTCATCGAATTGTTGAAGCTGCAAATTTATCAGACTGGAGACAATTTGCAGATTATTCTTGACCCGATGGTGAATTTCTTTCAACAGGGTGTCTTTCTCCGTGATTGATTTTTGCAGCAATTTCCGACGGTGAGTTTCTAATGTATCGCGGTGATTTGACCCAAAGTAGAGCAGCACAGATCCTGTCAGGACAAAGCTCAGAGTTCTCGTGATCTGAATGGGAGTGACATCGCCTTTCAACCACGAAAAGATGAAGATGCCCATCAGGTTGAGGATTAAAAGATAGGCAGTTTCTTTTGTCGATAGAAATATGCTGCTGAAAAACAATGGAAAGAATAAGAAGTCGAGATCCTTGAGTTGAGGGTCATAGAATGTTGATGCATAAATGACCAGACAGGCAATAATGGTACTGATCCAGGAGGCTAATCGATAATTCCCTTGCCGGGCTATGATCATTGCTAATACCCAAAATATGGTTCCAAAGGCGGCTAACCGGAAATCTGAATCGCGCAGAAAAGAGCCCGAATACCTGATGATAGGGACCATGATGGTGGCTGTGAACCCAAATGGGATTAGGATCAGGATAATTTTGAATAGCGCTTGCGCGTTGATGCGGTGTTCGTAGTTCTCGATTTCACGCGTCGGCTTAGAAAGCCACCGCCATATTGAGATGGTTGCGCTTTGAACAAAACCCCATGGATTTGCTGCTTTTTTTGATTCAGTTTTCATTTCAATCTCTCAGTAATCAAGGGAATTTAGTTAAACCAACTCTTTTTAGAATTCGATACACCAGGAATGTCAACCACGGGGAAGGTTCTTTCTTATTGGCAAAAGACCAACCTTTCCAGGCCATGTACATCGAATTCGCTGTGTATCTATCCTCCGCGTCAGACTGAGCGGTAATGGTTTCGACCATTTCCAAAAAACGCGCGTCTTGATGAACGAAGGGGAACTGACTGAGTACATCGGTTACGTGCAGGATGTCGTACCAAACGAAGGGGTATTTCAGTTTTCGAAAATCTGAGCCGATGCCGAAAAGGAAGTGCTTGATCTGCCCGCGCTGCTGCCAATGTTTGAGCAAAGTCTCGACCCCCAGGTGCGCAGCCTCACAATCGAGCAGCTTGGGAACGGTCGCGATGGCTCTCAAGTTCATCACATTGACGATGGGGCACGGTGCTTCCTTGCGCCCAGGACCTCTGAACCTGCCTAGCTTTGCAGAAGCATTGCAGCGCCAACCATTCACTTGCACTGTTCCCAAAACATAAGCGAGCGCTTTTTGAACGCGTGGGGCATGCGAGAGCCCAAAAGCCAGTAAGGCAAATAGGATGGGTGCATCACAAGCCATCCAGGTCCAGTGCTCGCCATCGATGCCAGCGAAGCGCCGGTACAAGAATGTGTAATTCTCGAACATGCCTTCGCGAGATTGATGGTTCAGTATTGCCTCGATGCCAAATGCCATGCCTGTGTCGGTGGCGCGCAAGCCGAAATCTGCCAGGGTGGTAAAGACATACACCAGATGACGAGCATCATTGTGTCGTTTAAGGGCATAGCCAGGCCATTCGGCGGTATTCTCAACCAAAGATCGGATTTGGTGATGAGCGAGCATATCCTGTCGGGCAGATATTACTTCGGGCTCATTATTTGAACGCTCAAGCAAATCGACCAGGGTGCGATAACGAGTCCAGGGCTCGATAGAGTTCAGCAGCCATGAAAGAGAGTCAGAAGTCATTGTTTGTCCTATCTATTCGCTCGACGATGGTGATCAGCCCAAAGGTAGATCCATTTATCCACGCTCAATCCAGTCAATACGCCTCATAAACTCCTGGCAGGTTGTAAAGTTCAATTCAGGCGATGATAATCTCCCCTAATTACAGTAATTATACATGCAGTATTGTTATGGTAATCAGAAAATCTTTGGTTCTCTAGGATATGCCGGGGTGATCCCCCACACACCCCTAAATCTGGATTATCTTACGGCGTTTCCCAGAGCCCCAAATCTCTGGGGATTCTAGTTCCCCCACTGGCGAAATATTCCCAAAACTATCCAATTTTTTGCGCGAGTGATGTAAAATTGACGAATGAATCTTTTTGAAAAAATCCAAGCCACACTGCCCGAGGGCACGGTTCACGATGTGTGTATCGGCCTGAATTGGACAGCTATGGTTGTTGATGTCGGCGGACAACTTCAATGTGGATTGGCTTCGACGATGCCTGGGATACATGAACATACCGGGGAGTCGGCCATACCTCTGGCGGGTCAGTTGGTAGGAAGGTCGACCTCTGAGCTGCTTGCTGAAACCCCAAGTTGGGACTCGTCCCGTATGAGCCTGGCTATGGCAACGCTAAATGCCAGTTTGCCACGTTATTCTGAATCTTGGACTGAGCGTAATGCCGTTGACCTAATCGCCACCCAAGGCGATGGAAAACGTGTCGCCTTGGTGGGACATTTTCCCTTTGTAGATGTTCTGCGCTCGAAGATCCCTCACTTGGATGTGCTCGATTACAACCCCTTGGAAGGTGACCTTCCCGCCGAAGCCGCGCCCCTGGTGCTCCCAAAAGCAGAATTCGTTGCAATTACCGGACTGACCCTGCTAAACGGAACCTTCGAGTCCTTGCTAGAGATGTGCTCGCCAAACGCAATCCTGATGATGTTAGGCCCAACTACACCCCTGACACCTTTGATGTACGATTATGGCATTGATATCTTAGCCGGGACTGTTGTGGTGGATATTGATGTTGTCATGCGCGTTGTAGCCCAGGGGGGAAACTTCCGCCAGATTAGAAGGACAGGCACGCGACCAGTAACTCAGGTAGTGATGACAGGATCATAGCCGTGATTTTTAAAAATATATGTACCTGAAATCGGTGACCTTTGGATCAAGTGAATTATTGCGGAGTGGGGTTGTGTCAAAACTGCACGACATGGTTTATCTAATTTGCACGACAGACAACATTCACTTACCTGCTAAGATATAGAAAATTGTTCTTAACGATACTGCTATTAATTGAATATTAGTAGCAGTACGTTAATTTAATATTCGCAATAGGATTATTGGTAAAGATAGTGGGGAAATGAATTTTTGGAGTTGATAGATGCAAAAGAATACAGATCAGCAGTACCTTGAGGATATTGAAAGTAAAATCCAAGCGTTAGAAGAAAATATCTCCGTTTTGCAAGAAATTCAAGATAGATTGTACAAAATTATCTCGCAATCTTCGGAGGGCATTGCGGTCATTGATGAAAATGGAATAATGATCGAATGGAATCAAAGTTTAGAAGAAATTACCGGCATCACGGCAAATGAGGTGGTTGGACAGCCTTATTGGCATTTTCAAAGCCTTCTGTTGCCCGAAGAACAGCGTACCCCCGAGGCTATCGCGCAGTTTATGTCGGCGATGGAAAATCTTCTCCTCAGCGGCGAAGCACCCTGGTTAAAAGAACAGCTCGTTCACGAATATTCACATCCCGATGGATCTAAGCGATTTGTACAGGGTGCGGTATTCCCGATTAAAACAGATCGAGGCTTTATGCTGGGCAGAACGGTGCGAGATATCTCAGCACAAATTGAAACTGAAAGCGCTTTAGAAGAAAGCGAGCAGAAATATCGATTCATGGCAGAAAACATTTCTGATGTAATATGGATTTTTAATTTGAGCCGGGAAAAGTTCACGTACATAAGCCCTTCGGTTTATAAATTGAGAGGTTTTTCAGTTGAAGAAGCGCTAAATCAGGGGATCAATGAATCGTTGACACCGCAATCTGCCGAAAGGGTTGAGAAATTGATCTCCGGCCGCCTTGAAAGGTATTTGGAAGACCCAAATTCGCCGAGGAGCTATTTGGATGTGCTTCAGCAACCCTGTAAGAATGGGGATGTGATTTGGATAGAAACATCAACCCAATTTCGATATAACCAACACAGGGATATAGAACTTATTGGGGTATCTCGGGACATCACTGAGCGCAAGCAGGTAGAGGAGCAAATGCGTAATCGAGCGCAAGAGCTGGCCGCCCTCAACCAGTTCAGCATGAAGATCAGCCGGTCTTTATCGATAGAGCATGTTACCTCTCAGGCCGTACAGGGGGCACTTGAGGCTACCCAAGCCAAGGTGGCCTATCTACTCTTAAGAGATGGGGAAGATTTGATCCCCGTTCATAGCGTTCATTCTCAAGATGAGCAAACGGTAAGGGAATTTCCTGCCCACAAACTGAGCGCCTGTCTGTGTAGTATTGCCGCTGTCGAGCAACATGCGATCTTCTCAGCTGATATCCATAACGATCCTCGTTGCACCAGGGATGGCTCTAATAAAGAGGGTATTAAATCAATCGCGGCTCTACCGCTTTTTCGAGGCGATGATGTTTTCGGAGTATTGGGTTTGGGGTCTGAGGAATACCGCGATTTCGCATCCCAATCCGAATTTTTGGAGACGTTGGCTGGCGAAGTCGCTACCGGATTGCAAAATGCGCTCCTCTTTGAAGCCGAAGCTCAGCGCCGAGTGGAAGCTGAATCTCTGCGTCAAGCTACGATCGCATTGACGGCAAGCCTGGATTTGCAACATGTTTTAGAAGGCATCCTTGATGGTCTTGCGGCAGTTGTCCCTTATGACAGTGCTTCAGTTTATATGATGGAAGTTGACAGCCAGCAGATCATTGCCGGTCGCGGGTACCCTCATCCCGAAAAACTGATTGGCAAAGCCTTTCCCAGAGATGATGTTTTTACCGAGCAAGTTACAAAAGATCTGCAGCCGATCATAATGGCAGATGTTACCCAAGTTCCAGAATTCAATTCTTGGGGTGATGTGGATTATATCCGTGGCTGGATGGTGATTCCACTTGTGGTGCGCGATGAATTGATTGGTCGCCTTTCGATTGATAGTCGTCTAGAAAATCACTATGATGAAACCCACGCCGAGTTAGCCCTGGCCTTTGCCAACCAGGCCGCGGTGGCTATCGATAACGCTCACCTGTTTCAACAGACTCAAGAGCACGCAAAGCTCCTCGAAGACCGTGTCAAAGAGCGAACTGCAGAGCTCCAAAAAGTGATCAATCTAATGGCTGGTCGCGAGGTGCGAATGGCTGAATTGAAAAAAGTCATCAAGAAATTGCGCGCCCAAATCGAGCTTGCCGGGATGACGCCAGATGCTGACGACCCTTTGTTAGGGTCTACGCGTTAACCTCGAAATAGCGAATTCATTTGGGAGAGATCGTAAGCGGTTGTCGTATTAAGTTGACACCAACTGTCTAACTTTTACGACAGACATTTTGATGAAAACTGCTATGATATCGGCATATTGTTTTCGGACTAATACCTTTTGGGGGTAGTTCGTTTTATTGGAAGTTAAGCTAGTTTTGGAATAGACATTGCATTTCTGATCGATGTATTGGTATGGATTATCTAAAAAATTTTTTCGATTCACACGCTATTGAGTGGGTAGGGCGCGTTCTTTCCCCCCCACCATTTGAAGAGGGAGAGAAATACTATGCCGCGACCCTGATCAATAGAATATTGCTGGTGAGTTTGGTGGGATCAGGACTTTTTCTCGTGCTATCTTGGGTGGCTGTCGAATCTGGACCTTTGATCATTTGGCTTGCGAGTGTGATGCTTTTGATCACGCTGGGGTTGAAATTCCTCCTTCACCAAGGGCATACACTCCTGGTCGGGGGGGTGCTTTCCCTGGTAGTTTGGGCGGTTTTCAGTGTGCCGGTTTTCACCTATGATGGAATACGCGATGTGGCTGTGAGCGGCTATTTCATTGTCATCGCGATTGCCAGCCTCACTATGGGGAGACGAATTCTGTCGCTATTTATCGTCTTGGCCTCGGCTTCGGTTTTTGTCGCGTATGGGGCAGAAATCCAGGGAGTCTTGGTGACCTCGTTTTCGAAGAAGCCCTCCCCCATTGATCTGGTTGGAATCCTGATCACTTTGAACACAACGGCATGGTTCATCTCGCTCACTGTTAGGAGGATGGTCCGGAGTGAAAAAACGCTGCGTCAAGAACGCGATCGAGCCCAAAGCTATTTGGATATCGCCGGTGTCATCATCGTTGCTTTGGACAAAAATCAAAAGATCACCCTGATCAACAAAAAAGGTTGTGAAGTTTTGGAGTGTGGCGAAGACAATATCATTGGTCAAAATTGGTTCGACATATTTGTGCCCACGCCTGTTCGGGCAGAAATAGAAAATGAGTTTGCCAAGTTGATTGCTGGTCAGGTTAATCATATTGGGTATTTCGAAAACCCAATTCGAACCCGGAGCGGCAGGCAGCGCTTGATGGCCTGGCAAAACACAATCGTGAAGGATGTTGATGGAAATATCATCGGGACGCTGAGTTCCGGGGAAGATATCACCGAACGCAGGCAAGCAGAAGAAACTATTCGCAGATTAGCTTTTCATGATGCGCTGACAGAACTTCCAAATCGTTGGCTTTTCAGCGATCGCCTCGACCAAGCCATGTTCAACGCGCGCCGCAATCGGCATAAATTTGCTTTGCTGATGATTGATCTGGACGGCTTTAAACAAATCAATGACACCTTGGGACACAGCATGGGCGATGAAGTGCTCAAGGTAATTGCCGAGCGCTTGACGAGCATGGTACGTGAGAGCGATACGGTTGCCCGGATGGGCGGTGATGAGTTCATGCTAATCTTGCCTGAGATCTATGATGTTAATAGTGTCAATAAGGTCGCCGAAAAGATTGCGCACGGGCTGCAACAACCGATTACCCTGAATGACCATACTCTGACGATTAATTCGAGTATCGGGGCTGCAATCTACCCTGACGATGGGGAAGATCTTGTTTCGCTGATGGGGCTTGCAGACACAGCCATGTACCGTGTCAAACAGGGTGGCCGCAACAGCCATCAGCGTTTCTCAAATTGGTAACCCTCGAGTAGAGCCAACAATGTTGATCATGGCGTATAATACAGAATAGGTACAATTTGTCGGAGTTAACAATTTTTGAAATTCGTATCCTTCATGGGGGTGGGAATTCCCGGAGGTATAAATGCCCAATAATAAAATGATCATCAGCTTAACGAATTGCAGAAACAAAAAATCATCCTAACAAGATGTTAGCTTGAGAACAGCAAACGCATGAGGCAATGGAACAAGTCAAGGTTACAATGACGGCGTTAAGAGGAGATTTCTAGATGAACTTCACTCCACGCATCAAAATTCTTATTATCGTGCTGGCTATCGTCATCTTAGGAATTGGAATGATATTAAGTTGGGAGTCCCTTTTTCCCAAAACCCTGAATCCGGTAAGAGTCGGGTCTAGCAAAAGTTCAATTACAATCTCACTTCTTTTTCTTGCTATGGAACAAGGATATTTTGAGGAGGAAGGGATTGACCTAATTTTCGAACCCATCAGTGCAATTCAGGCCTTTGATCAAGTCATAGCGCATGAGTTGGACATGGCCGTCTCAGCAGAGACCCCAGCCGTGTTCAGAAGTTTTGAACATGATAATTTCTATATCCTCAGCTCCATCTATTCGGCATATAACGATCCAAAAATCATCGCCCGTAAGAGCAGCAATATCACCACTCCTGGCGATCTCAGTGGGAAGAATATCGGAACAACTTCACAAGGGCAATCCGCCCATTATTTTTTGCATCTTTTCATGACCAAATATGGTTTATCGGAAGAGGACGTGATCCTAAGCTACCATAATGTGAATGATCTCACTGAAGGTTTGGCCACAGGCAAATTTGATGCCATTGCACTTTTTGAGCCTCATGTCACTCAGGCTGCATCATCGCTTGGGGATGATGCCTTGATATTCAGCGAACCAGAACTTTATTATAAAAAGGGCTTGATCGTAACCAATGCAACATTTATTGAGAAAAACCCTGAAAGTGTTGTCGGGGTATTGCGTGGTTTGAAGAGAGCTGAAGAATTTGTAGCCCAAAATGCTGCTTTAGCCGCACAAATATTAGCTAAAAGGTTGTCCATTAGTGAAGCAGAAGTGCATTCTGCGTGGAATCAGGCATATCTCGAAGTTACATTAGATCAGGTATTGTTGCTCACGATGGAGAATGAAGCCCGGTGGGCTCTTGAAAATCGATACACTCATGCCACAGTGATGCCCAATTTCCTGGATTATATGTATTTCGATGGACTGGAATCCATTGACCCTGATGCGGTATCAATTATTCATTAACTATGAGACTCAAATACCAAATTCGGCTTCTCATTGCGCTTTCGGCAATCTCGTTGACGATAATGGCCGCGATTTTATTCGTCCGAATAAGAAATAATGATGCCGCTGCCAAAAAGATAAGTCAGACCAGCACAATCATTAAGGATATCATCTCATTTCAATTGTTAATCAGCGATCTCGAAAATGACCAATCGGATCGAATTCAAGCCCAAATTAATGTCGTGACAATCTCGTTAGAAGGCCAGTTCGCCCGCTCTCAGGCATATACTTCCGCCGAAAATAGTATTCGAGAAAAGATGGCAAATGATTATGTAAAAATCTTGGAAATCTCTGAGGAAATTCAAGAACTTGAAAACCTGCTTGAATCTTCAAGTTCGGGTAACTCAGATGTTCGCCAGGCCTATGGGCAAATATTGATCGAACAACGGGAGATTCTTG
>CAYTKR010000154.1:0-11932 GCA_964438295.1 uncultured Anaerolineales bacterium | reverse complement strand
TAGGGGGTGGGGGCGAAGCCCCCACCCCCTATTCCCAGCCATTTTCTCGCTGAACAGCGTAAGTCCTTTAGATATAGTTTGCGGTGTACGATAATGACTCTAAAGGTCTCTGCTTCAGCGCTTCGCTAGAAGTGCTCCGCAGGTCCTTTAGAGTCTGGTTTATTTCCAATTATTAATAATCCAAGGGATCGTCGACTTCAATTCATCTACAAACAAATTCGTCTGATAGTGCGTGACTCCCTCGAGAATTTCAAACTCGAGTTCTACTCCCAGAGATTGCAATTCTTCGACTGCGTCTACTGTAGGTTGGATCGGTAACACCTCGTCGTTGTGCCCGTGGATGATAAAGAGCGGCACCTCCCATTCAATTTCTGCAACGTTAGCAGGTGGCAAGCCAGCCATTACTACTGCCGCGGCAAAGCGTTCGGGGTGGCTGGCTGCCAAGTGCCAGGTACCCATCCCACCCATGCTGTATCCGGTGACGAGCACTTTACTTTCGTCGATGTTGTACTCGGTCTGCAGCTGGTCGAGCAGTTCCAGCACAAAGACCTCGCTCTCTCGCTGCGTCCAGTCCGAGGAGGGGCAGTCGGGGGAGACGATGATGGAGTTTAATTCATCCAACGCAGGCTTGACCATATCTGTCAGAATGTGCCTCCCGTAGAACGGCGCGCCATGACCACCGTAATGCAGTGCCAGCACCAGAGGTAGGGATTCCTTCCCAGTATAGCCCTCTGGGATAGAGAGCGTGTACCTGTGCGATGGGTCTTGTTCGATTTCATAAATCCCTGGCGAGACGGGTTCGAATTGTGTCGATGAGCAAGATGCAGTCATAGTCGCTAGGCCAATTAGGCTGATCAAAATCGAAAAGTTGCGGGGTGAGTTCATACTAATTCTACACGATCTTTCGGGATGAGGTTCAGAATGGATTGACTGAGCTCAGGGTGTGGGTGGTGCTTGAAAATGTGCATCAACTCAACTCCCGCGCGAGTTTCCTGAAAAATCTCCAAGTTCCGGTATAATGGTGAAATATAATTGCCAATATCATCAAATTTTAATAGGAAAAATGAGCAAACGCGAGCGAACTTCACAAGAAGAACTGGATCGTGTGAAATGGAAAGTCTACGGACTGGCGATAATATTTCTTGCGATTATCGAGTTGTACTATTTTGTTCGTGGAGTGCCTCTATTAGATAATGTTCTTGATCTCATGCTGGTTGCTGGGGGTGCCGGTATCCTGATCGAATTTGCATTTTGGAATGCAAAGCGTCTGCAGAATCAACTCGACGAGCAATTGCAGCGCAGCCGGCGCCATTTTCAGCAAATGGTATCTCTACACGTCGCAACCACGGCGCTGGTGATGACTCACAATTTGCATGAACTCCTTGAACAAATCCTCGAAGCCACTTTGAACGCAATTCATCCAGCTGACAATGGAACCATCTACCTTGTTGATCCTGAAACCAAGCAACTTCGATTAGAAGCCCTCCGTGGGGCAGATTTAGTGAAGGTCAAGAATGTGGAGGACTTCGAGGGCTATTCGATCGCCTTTGAGGAGGGATACGCAGATCAGGCGATCAATACCAAAGAAGCCATTCTGGTGCCCGATATTCAACTTGAACTTGAGGGACCCAAGTCTAAGGATGATGAAACCAAAAATCTGGTGCGATCTGTCATCCTAGCCCCATTACTGCTCGAAGATCGGGGTGTGGGTGTGCTGGTATTGAATTCATATTCTCTGAATGCGTTTAGCGAAATGGATCTTACCTCATTGATCACCTTTGCTACGACCGCGGCAGCCGCGATCTACAACGCCCAACTTTATGCTGAAGCCCATTATCTGGCGACGACTGATGTTCTGACTGGACTGAGCAACCGCCGCCAATTTTTCGATCTGGCTGAAGACGAGCTTGGTCGCGCAATACGTTATGGTCGCTCATTGTCCCTGCTCATGTTAGACCTGGACCACTTCAAGCAAGTCAATGACGATTATGGCCATACTGTTGGGGATAAGGTATTGCGCGCTGTAGCTCAACGCTGTAAGGAAACGATCAGACAGCAGGATGTCATCGGACGCTATGGGGGTGAAGAGTTTGGCTTGATTCTGCCCGAAGCGGATGTACGGGCAGCTTATCGAACTGCAAACCGCATTCGTAGCAAAATCGCCAGCTCTCCTTTCGCGCTCACGAATGGGGATGAGATGAACCTGACGGTGAGTATTGGGATTGCCACGCTTGGCGAAGAAACCCCGGATCTGACATCCTTTATCAAGGCTGCCGATTCGGCTCTTTACAAGGCCAAAGAATCGGGTAAAGACTGCATCGTTGTAGCATAGGCAATTGACAATTCCTGGAGAACCTCCACGTAATTATCAAATTGGGCGGAATTTCCTGGTACTTGGTCGTAAGATTTACACTGGGGGGTGACTCTATTGAAAGTATGAACACATACCCAATTATCGATACGGTCAGCCTCACTGTACGCAATTTAGAAAGCTCGTTGGATTTCTACCAAACAAAGTTGGGGTTTCACATTCACGACCGCAATGGCAACAGCGCCGGACTTGGTTCTCCAGATAGGGCTTTTCTAAATCTGGTCGAAAACCCCATGGCAAAACGAATTCCCGGCACCGCAGGCTTATATCATTTTGCTGTCCTGCTTCCTTCGCGCCCTGACTTAGCCCGAATATTAGTGGAATTGATAGAAGCTCGAACTCCGCTGCAAGGTTTGTCCGATCATGGTGTTAGCGAGGCGATCTATCTTCCAGACCCTGATGGCAATGGCATAGAGATCTATCGCGACCGACCCGAAGAAGAATGGCCCAAACAGGGGAGTCAACTCGAAATGGTGACAGATCCAATGGATGTTGATAGCCTCTTGGCGCTTTCTGACAAATCCACTTTTGAAAATTTGGGCCTTCCGGCTGGTACAGTTCTTGGTCACATGCACCTGCATGTGGGGGAGATTGCCGAAGCTGAAGCGTTCTATTCAGGAGTCTTAGGCTTCGATCTTATGCAACGTTACGGGCCTACTGCTTCATTCCTCTCGATAAATGGCTATCATCACCATGTAGGCGTAAACACATGGAATGGAGTTGGTATCCCGCCCGCACCTGAAGGTGCACTTGGCTTGCGCTGGTTTAGTATGCGGCTGGCAGAAAATGGAATCAGTGAGCGACTAAGAGATGCGGACGTTGAATTCTCAGAGGGGCCTGAAGGTCCCTATGTGCTTGATCCATCGGGGAATAAAATTCTGATCCTCGATGGTGCTTGATCATCTGCGCTCGACCATAATTCCTGCCAGGTATGATGATGGAATATTTCCTAGGTGGAAACCAGAGCTTCCTTTGCGTCGCTATCGTCTGATAGCTTGAGTATGTCACCCTGATGCGAAGTAGAAGAGTCTAGCGCAACGTGATTTGCGCCGAAAGTAAGTTTTATCGCTTCGCGAGATGCTTCGGTCTGCGGCCTCAGCATGACAAATTAGGGACTTTAGGAAAGCCGAGGCCCTGTGTCTCATCGTTATTGTCGGGGGAGATATTTTGGGGTATAGTGTGAGGGAGAAAAATGACTCTAGAAATCGTTCCAGCAGATTTTGATGATAAGTCCATTTTGCGCAGGTTGTTGGAGCTTTATCAATACGACTTGAGTGAGTACAATGGCTGCGATGTAAACGACCAGGGGGTGTTCGACTATCGATACCTGGATCACTATTGGACTGAGCCAGGACGTTACCCCTACTTGATCAGGTACGCTGGTGAGTTGGCAGGGCTAGCGTTGATTCGCAATGTAGATTACGAAGGTGGCCAATATCTTCAAATGGCAGAATTCTTTGTCATGCGCAGGTATCGTCGCCAGGGAATAGGCAGCAAAGTCGCCAGGAAACTTTTTGAGCGATATCCTGGTGAGTGGCGAATTCATCAAGAAACAGGCAATCTTGCGGCACAAAAATTTTGGCGCGCGGTGATTACTGAGTATACATCGAACCAATTTACCGATATTGAGGAAGAAAGTTGGTCAGGTCCGATCATTCGGTTCGAAGTCAGGAGAGGTGAAAATTGACCATGGATCTTGAACTCAAATCCGTCTTGGAGTTTGGAGTTGCGAATACTGCAAAATTACTCAACCAGGGATTTTCAGATTATATTGTCCCAATCCAGATTGGGTTGGAACAGTTTTATGGGATGTTGCGTTGTGATAGCATCGACATCACACATAGCCGGGTAGTCATCCAAGACGGGGAAGCCGTTGGGGCGGCATTGATTGCAATTCGGGGCTGGAACAGTCGTTTGGCAGGCATGTCGATAACCCCTGGAAGTCGCGGGCAGGGGGTCGGTCGCTGGCTGATGAAAGAACTCATCCGCGAAGCTCGCGAACGCGGCGATCGCCGCATGGAGTTGGAAGTCATCGAGCAAAATGGACCGGCGGTGAGTCTCTATCAGAATGCCGGATTTGTGATGTTGCGACGGTTAGTTAGCTATGCGGTTGCAGAGCCAGAGGGCGAATCTTGCCCGGTCGAAGAGATCGATCTCAGGTCGCTGGGACGACTGGTGAGTTCTTATGGCCTGCCAGATCTACCCTGGCAGATCTCTGGAGAGACGCTGGCTCATTTGACTCCCCCATTCAAAGCGTTCTGTTATAAAGATGCCTATGTGGCATTATCCTCCCCGGAAGAATCCCAGATTGCCTTCCGATCTTTGTTGATCATGCCTGAAGCCCAAGAACGCGAGTATGCCCTGGACTTATTAAAAGGGCTTTTCGCTCGCTACCCTGAGAAGACCTGGAGAGTCCCAGCGATCTTCCCCGAAGAGTTTAGTACTATTTTTGATCGAGCAGGTTTCGAGAGAGAAGAACTCTCCCAGTTCCAGATGGCAATTTCCCTTGTGGATTAGGTCAGATCCAGGTCAACTATCTATCTCGATATTTACACAAAAATTCAGATTGCTTCGGGCCTCGCCCTCGCAATCATAAAATAATGTTTCTATCTTCTTGACAAGGTGCCTAGCTCTGGTAAACTATCTCCCGTAATGATTATTAAGCGCTTCTCCCCAGCCCCCGTCCCTAGCAGCCGCAAGCCAAGATAGGCTTACGGTCTCTTTGGGTTGATGGGAAGAAGATAGCCCCAGATCAATGCGCCCTCTGGACTGATGAGCCAGAGGGTTTTTGCGTCAGGGGATGGATGGACAACATCCCCTGTACGCCCCAGCATACGCGAAGCACTTCCGAAGGAAACAAAGCGCTGGGGACGAGATCGCACTTTTCTATTTAGTTATTTCTATCACCGGAGGTAGTCAATGAGAATGTCACAACTCTTCAGCCAGACCTTACGCGAAGCCCCCACAGACGCAGAAATGCCCAGCCACAAATTGTTGGTGCGGGCAGGTTTTATTCGTCAGTTGGCCGCGGGAATATATACTGCCATGCCCATGGCCAAGCGCTCGATCACAAAGATCGAAGATATCATGCGCGATGAGATCAACGCAATTGGTGGTCAGGAGATGACTATGCCCGTTGTCCACCCCGCGGAAGTCTGGCAGGAGACCGAGCGCTGGTATCAGATTGGCTCGGAGATGGGCCGTTTCAAGGATAAGAATGAGCGCGATATGGTGCTCGCCATGACCCACGAGGAAGTTGTGGCTGACCTGACCCGGAAAGAGATTCATTCCTATCGCCAACTGCCGGTGCTGATCTACCATATCCAGACCAAATGGCGGGATGATCCGCGCCCTCGAGCTGGGCTAATTCGGGTGCGTGAGTTCACCATGAAGGATAGCTATAGTTTAGATACCGATTGGGAAGGACTTGATAAGCAGTACGAAGCCCATTACCAGGCCTATTTCAACATCTTCCACCGCTGCGGCATACCGGTAATTGCCGTAAACTCAGACGTCGGTATGATGGGCGGCAAGATGGCCCATGAATATATGTACCTGACACCCTTCGGCGAAGACACCCTGCTTATTTGTGATGACTGCGGATATGCAGCCAACCGCCAGGTGGCCAAGTTCAAGAAAGAGGCTGCTACCAAAGAAGAAACGCTGCCTCTGGAGAAGGTCGCCACGCCGGATTGCAAGACCATCGCTGAGCTGGCTGAATTCCTAGAATTGCCCGAATCACGGACGGCCAAAGCGGTCTTCATGGTGGCCGATATCCCCGAGGGAGAGTCCAGCATCCAGAAGTTTGTCTTCGCTATTGTGCGCGGCGATATGGACATCAACGAGACCAAGCTGACCAATGCCCTCAAGGCGAGCGAGTTGCGCCCTGCCACAGAAGATGAGATCGTAGCCATCGGTGCGGTGCCGGGTTATGCCTCCCCGATTGGATTGCCAGAAAGTAATGATTATCTGCCAGTCGTAGTGCTGGTCGACGACCTGATCCCTGAATCGTCCAACTTGGTGGCCGGAGCCAACGATGCCGGGTATCACCTGCTCAACACAAACGTAGGACGCGATTACCAGGCTGATATCGTTACTGATTTGACGGCGGCACGGGCAGGCGACACCTGTTTGGCATGCGGTGGAACGTTCACCGAAATCCGCGGTGTGGAAGTTGGCAATATCTTCAAGCTTGGTACGCGCTACAGCGATTCCATGGGATGCACTTATCAAGACAAAGATGGGGCAGAGAAACCCGTGATCATGGGGTCCTATGGCATCGGCAGCGGACGGCTTTTGGCCTCAGTGGCTGAAGAATTCAATGATGATTACGGACTGATCTGGCCGATCACTGTCGCGCCGTATCACGTTCACATGGTGATGCTGCCCAAGAAGAAGGACGTGGGCGATGTGGAAGATACCGCCGACCAACTTTATCTGGACCTTCAGGCTGAGGGCATCGAAGTGCTCTTCGATGACCGAGATGAAAGTCCCGGTGTCAAGTTCAACGATGCTGACCTGATTGGCCTCCCCATCCGCTTGACAGTCAGCGCTCGCGGACTGGAAGACGGCAGCATTGAATTCAAGCGCCGCGACCAGGCCGAGAAACGCAAGATCCCTCAGGGTGAGATCATCGACCTGGTCAAAGCAGAGATTGAGGAGTTATTCTCAGAAATCCAGGCAAAAGTCATCGAAGTGCCCTTCGAAGAATGAGTTTTTCGCATCATTCACAAAAAAAGAGACGGTCAACGCAGTGTGTTGACCGTCTTTTTTTTGCCTCTTGACTCTCCCCCTACCGGAGGGTCTATACTATGGGCACTGAAGGCCTCAGTACACATATCTCCTGCGCTGGAGTGACGAGCGTGAGAGTAGAGTGCACACATTCGCGCAAGGATAGACTCATGATCAAAATCGGTGACTTCTCGAAACTGGCTCATGTCACAGTCAAGACTCTGCATCACTATGGTGAGTTGGGCATCCTGCGTCCGGCGCATATCGATCGCTATACTGGTTATCGCTACTACACGCTTGAACAACTGCCTCGGCTCAACCGCATCCTGGCGCTCAAAGATTTGGGTTTCTCCCTCGATCAGGTTGCGCAACTGGTTGATGATGACCTTTCTGTGGCTGAGATGCGTGGCATGCTGCGCATGAAGCAGATCGAATTAGCAAAACGGCTTGAACTCGAGCAATCACGCCTTGCGCACGTCGAAGTGCGATTGCGGCAGTTGGAGGGAGAAGGACACTCTCCTACGTTCGAGATTGCGCTCAAGCAGGTCGATGCTCAAACGGTGCTTACGGCCCGGGCAGTTGCGGCCAACGAAAATGCGATTTCACCAGCCAAAGAGAGCTTGCTGTCGTTGCTTCAGCAAAATTTGCAACGTGCCAGGTTGAAACCCATTGGACCATGGTTCGCGATCAAGGACGATTTGCCCTATACTGAGTCTGACCAAGAAATTGCTTTAGCTGTTCCCGTGTCACTCCGAGCAGGGCAACGTGCCGGAGATTGGCAGGGCAGCCCGGTCGCTTTGGAAGAGTTCAACCCAGTGGAATGCATGGCCAGCATTATCCACTCCGGAGGCGAGGTTGCTATCAGCCAGGCTTATGCTGGCTTGTACACCTGGGCTCAGGCGAATGCCTACAAAATTGGCCGTCCTTGTCGCGAGTTCTACCTTCCTGAAACAGGGATCAGCCCAAACGTAGAATCCAATATTCATTCGGGATTCATCGAGGTTCAGTGTCCAGTTGAACGGGCAAAGATCCCTTTCTCCATTTATCCATCAACAGAAGATCGAAAGGAAATCCTTATGGAACCCAAATATGTCACCAAGCCTGCCATGACCATGGTTGGTTTTTCGTATGTCGGCAAGAATGAAAACAACGAGATCCCCCAACTGTGGGGCCAATGGAATGCGCGTGCCGCCGAACTCAAAAATAGGACCGGAAGGTGCGCTTACGGAGCCTGTTTTACTCAAGTGCAGGGTGCTGGTGAAGGTGAGTTCGAGTATGTTGCCGGTATGGAGGTCAGTGACTTGGCCGATATCCCCGAAGGTATGGTTGCCCGGCAAATCCCCGAATACAAATTCGCTGTGTTCACCCACATAGGCAAGCTGCATTCCTTGCCAGAGACCTACAAATTCATTTATGAAACCTGGCTGCCCCAGGCAGATGTCGAGCTGCACCCAGACAAGTTCGATATGGAACTCTATGATGATCGCTTCGTCCTGGACTCGGATGAGTCTGAGTTCGATATCCTGGTGGCGATGAAATAGCGATCAAACATGAAAATCTGGGGGGAAAAGTTCGGCAAAACAGGGTTCCGGCACTGCCGGAACCCTGCATTGAATTAAATAACGAAATGGTAAATTGGTGGGAGATCCGTCTTAGTCGTTGGGCTACTTGTTAGCCATTACACTGCGTTCAACAAAATCAATGGGTGAGAAAATGACGCAGCCGACCTGGTCTTCGCGACCAAGTAGCCAGTTCGAGATGGCCATGACTTCACAGCCCGCGTAGCCGCGCACTGCCGCCAGCAGCATCGAGGCACCGTAGAAGATTAAGGCCACATCGCTCGTAAACGCCAGGGGAGGGAAATAGACAGGTGTCAGGTAAAAGGCTAAGAATATGGCTGCATTGATGCAGAATCCCCAGAAACCCGTTGCCCTAATCGGTTCCTGATTGCGTCGAGTGCGCAATCTTTGGAAGGTAATGAATAATGCCGGGACGACAATTACGGCGATTACATAGTCGTACCACTGGAAGCGTCCATAAAGTGCAGGTGTCAGGAATAATAACCCCACAGCGACACGGCTGATGGTTCCAATAATTCCTATTTGACGTTTATTTGTATCCATATTTTCCTATTTTTGGAGTTATGTTTGAGCCGGTCCCCTGACCGGGCTCCCTAGTGTGACGCGGTCTGCATTAATGACGGGCAAACGGCGGCCAGAACGGTCACAGCGATAATTCAAGGTTGATAGAATTCACTAGTAGGGTAAAAATCTTCCCAGGCCCAATCAAAGGAAGTCAAGCTTGGGACGGGCTGGAGGGCCTCTCCCTTGAGATGTCCCTCGGTTGCTAAGCCCAAATTTGCATCCCAGGTAGATCCTGTTTCGAAGTCTCGCAAGAGACCCTCATTCCATTGGAAAGTGAGGGACTCCCCGTTGACGACTCTCAGGAAGGATCGATAGTCATCATTGGCTGCCCATATTAGGAGAGGGAAATCTCCGATCTTGTCGTTTAGCACGATCGTGGCTGCGACATCTTCGTAATAAAAGGCTTTGGACAAATCGTTCAGCACCACACCGATAACGAAGTCAGTGGCAAACTTCTGTCGCCGAAAACCAAGTTGAGAGTAGCTATTGGTCATGGCCAGGGTCTCGGGATGGGCTTCTTTCCAGTTCTTCCAAGAGGTCATTTGGGAAGGTAGGATCTTTAACTCAGTACCTTTGAGCGGGCCAGCCAAAGCGCGGCCGATAGGCTGCGACCAGATCGAAATGGTCTTGTGGTCCCACCAGGTCATGGCAGTCTTATAAAGGCCACCCGCGTTGCCGAAGATGAAGGTCTCTCCATCGATGCGCCGGTCGTGCACGAGACCGGTGTAGCACAGCGGTCAGTAGGTGACGAGGGTGGGAATGCCAGCCAGTTCGTCGTTTACCATTTCGCGGAAGCGCAACACGGTGATGGGATAGGCCTTGGCTTCACCATCCCAGGCCACACCTAGGACCAGTTCTTCGTCGTCGTAGGGGGCTTCCTCTGCGCTCACGAAAAAGGGTGTGTAAACCGGGTAGATACCATCGAAAGGGATCGATTGTTCGTAGCCCAGTGGCAGCTCAGAGGGCGTTGGGATCCAGGTGGGTTTGATTTTAGTGGGAGACGGGGTTGGTTCTACATTTGGCGTAGAAGATGGGATTCCGGTTTCAAATGGACCGTCAGGAGTACTGGTAGGTTGAGGGCGCGCTGTTTCTTGATCTGAATTCGAAATTGACCCGCAACTGGCAAGCAGCGACACCCCCAATATAAACACGCTCAAGCGAACGACATTCCATGGCCGCATACCCCCTTGATCGTTCAGGGAGGTGAATTCTTACTTCGGTGAGATCAGGCTTTCTGGCATGACCGCGTTCTTTATTTTCGACATGATGGGGGAATAGCGTTCAGTTATGACGAATTTCCCTGCGCGATGATCTTCGATGGCTTCCCGGTAGATGGATTCTAATTTTAGGGCCTGGTTGTGGATTGCGAAACTCTCGGCGCGTTTTAGAGCTGAATCTGAGAATGATCCGAATGTATCGGCGTTGCTGATGAGCTTGTTCAAACCGTTTGCCAGGGCGGTATTCTCATTATCGGTGATGAATCCCTCAACCCCATCCCGAACGATATCTGAAGTCCCGGTGGCATTGACTGCAACCACCGGCAGGCCGGCAGCTAAGGCCTCCAAGGTGACTAATCCTTGAGTTTCGGTGATGGATGCGAAACCGAAGCAATCTGCCGCGTAAAGATAGCGGGGAACTTCTGAAAAGGGGATTTTGCCAAGGAATTCTACCCTGGCTGAGATTTGTAGCTCTTCACAATATTCGATAAGATCTTCCTTTTCTGGACCACCGCCAATGATCTTCAAGCACCATTCGGGATGTTGCTTGAACGTGATCGAACAAGCCTGCAGCAATGTGCGCCAATTCTTTTCTTTCGTGAGCCGGCCAACCGAGATGATGACCTTCTGATTGCCCCAACCGAGTTGAGATCGGATTTTCTGGCGATCGAGATTTTGATATGGGCTCAGATCAATTCCGGTGGGGATTACCGTCGCACCCTTGGTCAGGCCATATTCGTCGACAAGGATTTGTTTCATGCCATCTGAGGGAACGACTACGTGCTGGCAGCGTTGAAGATATTCCCCCAGCCAGATGTGGATCATATCTTTGGTGAAATCTTGGACATCTTGCTGGGAAATTGGAACATAATGGCTGTATTCTCGATACTGAGTATGAAATGTGAAAACCAAAGGGGTATCGAGTTTCTTGGATTTTGTCGCCGCGGTTTCCCCCAGCAGGAATGGATGATGGGCATGGATGACATCGAGTTTGAGTTTGGGTAGCATCCAGTCCACAAAAGGCGATACGGGAATTACGGCGGGAATATCGCCTGAAAGGGGTAGTTCAATACTGGGATAACGGAAGACGAATGGCTCGTGATCTTCATAGTCGCTTTCATGATGTGAGAACACAAAGGCATTGTGCCCCATCTCTTCGAAGGCTTTCTTGAATGTCGAAACCGAGCGTACTACTCCGTTGATCACGGGATGGTACATATTTGTGAAATGAGCGATACGTAATCTGTTCATGAGATATCCATTCAAAAGTTGATCCGTCTGGGGGTTTTCGAATATTGGCATGACGGCCATTCCTCTAAGAAATATCTACGAAATTACTTGTTCAAGGTTTCAAGTTGATGTTACTTTTTCTCGATTGCTGGCGACTAAAGGAGCAGAAATCAAGAAACCAATCATTTCACAAGGAGAAAATCATGAACAAGCACACCCAAATTACCCACAAAGTACTC
>CAYTKR010000153.1:0-12006 GCA_964438295.1 uncultured Anaerolineales bacterium | reverse complement strand
CGAGGTGCAGGCGGGCGAGGTTGCAGAGATGACGTCCTACGCATCCAGTTACTTCCGGCTGTCGGTCAACCATCCAGCGGAATGGGTGGTCTTCGAGGACCCCACGGTAGGGGGCTATCTGTATGCTTCGCCGCCGGATGACGATCAGAACTACTTCTGGTACAACAGTGTACCGTGGAGTGGGGGCGGCAGTGAGAGTGCCATGGGGGCATTGCTGTCCATGTGGTACAACCTGCACCCTGACCTGCAGTATGGGGAACAGGGGGAGTTCTTCCTGGGAGGGTTGGCGCAGGCCAGCTTCCTGCCAGCGACCTATGCCAGTCCGGAGGGGGAGGCCCTCTCTGCCCTGTTAGTGGCGATGGTGGATGAGATGGGCAGCGCACATATCCTGGTGGTGCAGTCTCCTAGCGACGAATTTGATCAGGCCTACGCCATGGTCTTCGACCCCATGCTTAGGAGTTTGGAAATCGTACAGTAGATATTTTCCAATGATCATCATGTTGGGCATGAGATACCCCAAATTTAAGAAATATATAGATTTTTGGTAGAAAATCACTCCCGGCAATTTGTCGCATGTGCCGGGCAAGCGAGAGAGTGCAAGGATCGCCCAAGGGCGTCTCTCGCTGGTAGTCGAAAAAATAGGGTTCCAGCAGCGTTTTGCGCTGCTGGAACCCTATTTTTTCGAAATGAATCCCCCTTCCCCATTTCATTAAAAGAGCAGATTATCGGATATCAATGCCTTTGAGGCGACGAAAAACATCAAAAATGGTTGACATAGTTTCGAATTTCGCTATAATGATCACATGCTTGATGATATCGATAGGAAAATAATCTCGCATTTACAATATGACGGCCGAACGCCCTACACGAAGATCGCCGATGAATTAGAAATTACCGAAGGTTCAATCAGGCGTAGGGTCAAGAGGTTGATCGACGAAGGGATCATGCAAATTGTGGCTATTGCTGAACCTCATAAACTTGGCTATAAAGAGGCGGGAATGATAGGGATCACGGTGCAAGCCCACCGAATGCATGAGGTCGCCGATGCCATTTCACAATTACCTGAGGTATCCTATTTATTTCAGGCAGCTGGGGAATTTGATTTATTTGCCGAAGTCTTTTGTAAAGATCGAGAACACTTTGTCTCATTCCTGAATAACAAACTACAGAAAATTCCTGGGGTCGAGCGAACGCAATCCTTTTTGATCTTGAAGATGCATAAATTATCCTATCGCTGGGGAAATGCTAGTCCGCTGCAATCGCTTGCTCGGGAGGATTGATTTCCATCCTTTAGCCCTTTTGGGAGATTCTTATGAAATCTGATATTTCAGTTGAACTTCAGTCCGTCACAAAGAGGTTTGGCAAGGTTGTTGCAGTTAATGATGTCTCCCTTCAGATCAAGGATGGTGAATTCTTTTCTCTATTGGGGCCAAGCGGGTGTGGGAAAACGACCACATTGCGACTGATAGGGGGGTTTGAATTGCCAACGGAAGGGGAAGTATATATCGGAGGGGAGCAACAGGGGTATCGTCCTCCATTCCAACGACCGGTGAACACAGTCTTCCAGAATTACGCCCTCTTCCCCCATATGTCCATTTTTCAGAATGTTGCTTTTGGGTTACAGATGCAAAAAGTGCCCAAAGATGATATCAAATGGCGGGTGGATGAAATGCTTGAAATGGTACAGCTTCCGGGCATGGGCTCTCGCAAGCCAAACCAACTCTCTGGAGGCCAACAACAGCGAGTTGCCCTGGCGCGCGCGCTCATCAACCAACCCAAAGTCCTTTTGTTGGATGAGCCTTTAGGTGCACTCGATCTAAAGCTGCGCAAAGCAATGCAATTAGAACTCAAGGAGTTGCAGCAACGTGTTGGCATCACATTTGTCTATGTGACTCATGATCAAGAAGAAGCCTTGACGATGTCGGATCGCATTGCGGTGATGAACGAAGGCCGTGTTTTGCAATTGGATGGCCCTGAGGAAATCTACGAACAACCTGCCAATCGATTTGTGGCAGATTTCATTGGTGAAACCAACTTTATGGTGGGGAAAGTTACCGAATTGAGTGAAGGCAGAACTCACGTGCTAATCGATGATCAAGTTCCTGTCAGGGTGCTGCGCACTCGCGAAGTCAGTCTGGGACAGGAAGTCACGATCGCGGTACGGCCGGAAAAATTTTCGGTTACCAAAGACAAAGTTCGAGAAATCGATATCCCAGGACATGTCGAGGAGGTCATCTATATCGGCACCGACATCCGCTATCTTGTTCGAATTACAGATCAGACTGTTTTGGCCGTCCGAGAACAAAACAGCGGAGGGATGGCGACCGAACGCTTCTCTGCGGGGGACCACCTGCATATCGGCTGGTATGCCAGGAATACCAGTTTGCTGACGGAATGAGGGTATCCATGAAAAGATCGAAAGCGCACAAATGGCGCGTTTTTGGCCTTATTTTCCCCAGCCTATTTTGGCTGGTGATCTTTTTCGCCATACCTTTATTATTAGTTCTGGCTATGAGCTTTGGAGAACGAGGCACCTATGGCGGTGTCGTTTGGAACCTGAATATTGAGAATTTCACCCGCTTCATAAATCTGGAAGATCCGCTTTATTTGCGCATCTTTGGGCGCACCATCTTTATCGCCGCGATTACTACGCTGATCAGTTTTATCATTGGGTATCCGCTTGCGTTTTGGATTGCATCCCAATCACAAGCACGTCGTAACACGCTCCTATTGCTCTTGATGGTGCCATTCTGGACGAACTTCCTGGTGCGAACCTATGCTTGGATCTTGATCTTGCGCGATCAAGGTGTTGTGAACACGATTTGGACAGGTCATTTCCACAATCTGGTTGTTGGCTTAACGAATTTCGCCCCATGGCTTCCTATCGATGGATTGGTTCAGGCAACGGCAAATCCCTTACCTATCTTTGGTACGAACCTGGCAATCATCATCGGGTTAGTTTATGGGTGGCTACCGGATATGGTGTTACCTTGCTATGCTGCCATAGAGCGATTTGATTATTCGTTAGTCGAAGCTGCCCAGGATTTATATGCCAATCGTGTGAAAGCATTCCTTCGGGTGATTTTCCCTCTGACGGTGCCGGGGGTGGTGGCGGGTTCGATTTTAGTGTTCATCCCCTCCCTGGGAGCCTACGTTACCCCGGATTTGCTGGGCGGTGCGAAATCGGTGATGATCGGCAATGTGATTTATTCGCAATTTATGTCTGCTCGTGACTACCCCTTTGGAGCGGCAATCTCCTTCATTTTGATGACTTTAATGCTGATAGGAACGTTGATCTATTTCCGCTTTACGGTGGCATCAGAGAATGGAGATCGCAGTGAAACCTAAACGCCGCCGAATGCCGCTGAGCCTCCTCATTGGCCGTAGAGTGCTGACCGTCCACGGTCTGATCAGCTATGCTTTTCTGTACGCGCCAATGATCATCCTGGTGATTTATTCGTTCAATGCATCCCGATTCGCATCAGGAACGTGGAAAGGGTTTACCTTCAACTGGTATATTGAGCTTTTTAGAGATGAAGCCATAGGAACAGCTTTGCGCAACAGTCTGTATATTGGCTTCATCTCGACATTCGTGTCTACGATCTTTGGAACGATGGTTTCTTTAGCTATGGAGCGCTACAAATTTTGGGGTAAGTTACCTTTTGATGCCCTGCTGTACTTGCCCATCATCATTCCGGATATTGCCATGGCGGTGATGTTGCTGATCTTCTTTGTGCAAGTGAAAATGCCTTTGGGCCGCCATACGATCATTATTTCTCATATTGCGTTCAATATATCCTTTGTAGCTGTGGTGGTGCGTGCTCGTTTGGCCCAATTCGATGACACGCTTGAAGAAGCGGCCCAGGATCTTTATGCCAATCACTGGCAGACTTTCTACCGGGTAACCTTACCTTTGCTCATGCCAGGCATCCTGGCTGGTGCGTTGTTAGCCTTCACCCTATCGCTAGATGACTTTGTGATTACTTTCTTCACTGCAGGACCTGGTTCAACAACATTGCCTTTACGGATTTACTCTTTAGTTAAACTGGGTGTCACACCAGAGATCAATGCCCTTTCAGCCGTCATGCTGATGGCATCATTTGTCCTGGTTCTAATTTCATTTAGTCTGCAAAAAGGAGGTGATGGAAAAGTTGAGTTAGTATGAGCAACGTATCAAATAGTTCAAAATCAAGAATGGATTTTCTCAGAAACTGCAAAAAGGAGGCAGTAGCAGATGAAGAAACCAATTATTTTTATGACCTTTTTATTGCTCTCGACCCTATTGGTGGCCTGCGGGGGTGGTGAGCAAAAACTGGCTGAGGAACTCCACCTGTATAACTGGTCGGAGTATATTGATCCTGAAATCTTTGTTGCCTTCGAAGAAGAATTTGGTGTCAAGGTCATCGAGGATACCTTCTCCAGCAACGAAGAACTGCTTGCCAAATTGCAAGCTGGCGCGGCAGGATATGATGTGATCGTGCCTTCGGACTATATGGTCGAGATCATGATCGAAGAAGGCTTGTTGGCTGAATTGGATCACGCCAATTTAAACAATCTTGGAAATCTCTCTGCCCTGTTCAGCGACCCACCCTACGATCCAGGGTTAGTTCACTGTGTGCCATATCAGTGGGGTACTACGGGCATTGGTTATAACAGCGATGAAGTTGAACCCGATAGCTGGGCGTACATCTTTGATCCTGAAATGGCGGCTGAATATGAAGGCCAGATTACTATGCTCAATGATAGTCGCGAGTCGATTGGCGCGGCCCTCAAGTATCTGGGATACTCGCTCAACACAACCGATGAAGTTCAGTTGGAAGAAGCCAAAGAATTATTGCTGGCCATCAAGCCTTATATCTATTCCTACGATAGCGACCAGTTCGAAGATTTGATCGCTGCTGATGAAGTGGTTTATGGTCATGGCTGGAGTGGCGATTACTTTGCTGCTGCTGTTGAAGATGAGCGCATCTGGTATGTCATTCCTGATGAAGGCGGTGTTGTTTGGGCAGATAACTTATGCATCCCTGCATCCTCGAAGAATCAGGCTACAGCTGAACTGTTCATCGATTTTGTCCTGCAACCTGAGATCGCAGCCCAGATTACCAATTTCACCTGGTATGGTAGTCCTGTTGAAGCCGCTAATGAATTCATCGATCCAGAAATCCTTGAAGAACCTGCCATCTATCCTTCTGCTGAAACTTTCGAGCATCTAGAGTGGATTCAGGATGTGGGTGATGCTACACCGATCTACGAGCGCATATGGACTGAGGTCAAGGCCGCAGGTCAATAAGCTACTGAGTCAGTAAACTGTGAATGAACCATCAATTAAACAATTTACATAATGTTTCAAACACTAATTTGTCATTTTAGACGGAGCGAAGCGTAGTGAAGAATCTACCATCATAAGGATGAAGACCCTTCGCTTCGCTCAGGTTGACACGGCAAATGATATCTCAGAGATATATCCATGTATATTAAAGGCAAATTCACATCTGGTAGCGCATCAGAGCAGATAGCCATCATCAACCCCGCTACCGAAGAGATTATCGATGAATCACCCCGCGGCACGCAGAAAGATGTTTTGGCCGCGGTCGAGGCGGCGGGACGCGCATTCCTAAGCTGGAAGTTGGTGCCTGCTTACGAGCGAGCTGCTGCTCTTCACGAGGTTGCTGCGAAAATCCGCGCTAACCGAGATGAAATCATCAACCTGCTTACACAAGAGGAAGGTAAACCTCTCGTTGAGAACGACGAGGAGTTATGGTGGGTTGAAGATACTTTCGATTATTACGCTGAACTAGGACGTCACGAGCGTGGGCGGGTGATCCCTCCCGGAGAATCAGGTCAGTTCAACTTCGTGCTGAAAGAGCCATATGGCGTAGTCGGCTGTATTGTGCCCTGGAATTACCCGCTCTTGCTCTTGGCCTGGAAAATGGCACCTGCTTTAGCAGCAGGAAATACCGTCGTGATCAAGCCCTCTGAGTTGACACCACTCTCGACGTTGAAGGTGATCGAGCTAGCGTGCAATCATTTGCCGCCCGGAGTGGTCAATGTGGTTACTGGCTACGGACCCGAGGTTGGCGAGCCCTTGGTCAAACACCCTGATGTCCCAGTAATTGCCTTTACAGGGTCATTGGCTGTGGGGCAGCGTATTGCGACGTTAGCCGCGCCGATGATGAAGAAGCTCCACCTGGAATTGGGTGGTAAAGACCCCATGGTCATCGCCCCCGATGCCGAACTGGATATGGCAGTTTCTGGGTTAGCCTACGCCGCGCTGATCAACGCGGGCCAGGTCTGCACCAGCACGGAGCGGGTATACGTCCATGAGAGCATTTTCCCACAATTCAGTGAGGAAATTGCAGACTTTGTGGGCAAATTGCGCATGGGCAATGGCATCGATGAGGGTGTCGACATCGGACCGATGATCCGGGACAGGTTCCGCGTCAAGGTCGAGGAACAGCTTTCGGATGCTGTTTCTCAAGGAGCAGAGATCCTCGTTGGGGGTCAGCGACCAGCCCAATTTTCACGCGGGTTCTTCCTGGCTCCTGCGGTAGTCACCGCTGTGGATCACAGCATGCGTCTAATGCGTGATGAAACCTTCGGGCCTGTCATTCCCCTCATGCCCTACAAAGATTTCGATGAAGCCATTGCATTGGCCAACGATTGCCCTTATGGCCTGGGCGCTTCGCTGATGAGCCATGATGCCAAGTTGGTCAAGCGCTTCTTCGAGGAGGTCAAAGCGGGCACGATCTGGATCAACGACCCATTGACCGATAATTTCGCGGGCCCATTTGGCGGTATGAAGATGAGCGGCCTGGGGCGCGAGCTGGGGCAGGAGGGCATCGACGAATTTTTCGATGTCAAACACGTGCATTGGGATGTCGAAGGCGGTGTGAAGGAGTATTGGTATCCGTATTAATGTTTGCAAGAGGCAAGGTGCAAGTTGCATGTGACAGGACCCGAATTGTAAGGAGCATTGGATGGCAAGGAATTTCCGTTCGATCATTGCTTGGCAGAAATCTGACGATTTAGCCTTTGAGATCTATAAGGTTACTGCAACCACCTTCCCTCCCGAGGAGAAGTTTGGATTGACTGCGCAAATTCGATCAGCAGCAGTTTCTGTCCCTGCGAATATTGCGGAGGGATCTGGCAGAAATACCCTAAAGGATTTCACCCGATTTCTCTACAATGCCCAGGGGTCTTTATCTGAGGTTGAACATTTCTTACACTTTGCGCGGCGACTTGAATATTTCGATAAAGAAGCATACGCACGTTTGGAAGAACAGCGTGCCGAAGTCGGTCGTATCCTTCACGGCTTCATCAACTCAATCAAAAAACGAATTGCTCAAGGCGAAACAACCTAATACATGCGACCTGAGACCTGTGACCTGTGACTTGAAACGTGTGACCTGAAACCTTAAACTCGAACCATGAAACTTGAATCGTACTGGACTGACGATTATCCCCGACCCGCTGATCTGCCTGTTGCGGACAAGTTGCCCGCGCAAGTTGCTGTTGCTATTGTTGGGAGTGGTTACACTGGCTTGAGCGCGGCACGAACGCTAGGGAAGAGTGGCGTCTCGACTGTTGTGCTCGAACGTGAAACCATCGGTTGGGGGGCTTCCTCTCGCAATGCCGGTATCACGGGATGTAGCCTCAAACAGAAATCCACGAAAATCTTCAAATGGTATGGGGAAGAGCTTGGCAGGAAATTCTTTGATGCTTCACTGAATGCCTTAGAGTTGATCAAGGAACTCGTCTTTGAAGAGGGGATTGATTGCGACTGGCAGCAGTATGGTGACGTTTGTGTCTATTACAAAGAATCTCATTATGAAGAGAATCCATCTTGGCCGAGATGGCATAAGGAGAACCTGGATCATGATTATGAAATCCTTGCCCCGGACGCTATGAGGGACGAAATAGGCAGTGATGCCTATTATGGTGGATTTGTCGATGAGCATGGCGCTGGTCTGCATCCAGCCAAATTGGTGTTTGGCATGGCCGAAGTTGCTGCCAAATATGGGGCCCAGTTGGTTGAGAATGCTGCCGTAACGAAGGTTGAACAGGCCACCAATGGGTACCTCGTTCATACCGATCAGGGGAGTGTAGGGTGTAAACAGGTTATTGTGGCGACCAATGGCTATACTGATAATGTCGTGCGTGGTTTGCGGTCGCGCGTTATCCCAGTGGGGAGTTACAGCATCGTCACCGAACCGCTGCCTGCAGGTTTGCAGCAAGAACTCAGCCCTAAAGGCAGGATGTTCTGGGACTCAAAATGGTTCCTGAACTATTTCCGTTTGACCCCCGACGGACGCATGCTTTGGGGTGGACGAAATAATTTGAGCACCACGCTCGATTTGACGGAATCGGCTGAAATTTTAAAACATGAGATGGTGAGGGCTTTCCCACAGTTGAGCGATGTTCCCATCACCCACTCCTGGACGGGTCAGTTGGGTTTAACCTTCGACTTGATGCCTCATATTGGGCAAATTGATGGTGTTTATTACGCTTTGGGATTTGGTGGCCATGGTCTCCACACGGCGATCTACCTCGGGCGTGAGGTCGCGCAACTAATATCCGGAGAGAAGAATAGCAGTCCCTTTGTTGAAATTCCACACCGAACCTATTTCTTCTACCGAAATAATCCTTGGTTTATGCCCCTGGCGGTTATGTTCTACCGCCTTCGAGATTTGTTGTCGTAGGTTGAAAATAGGGTTCTCTAGAAATTTACGGAGAGATCTCCCAGATTTCACCCCTAAATCTGGATAGTCCTACGGCGTTTCCCGGAGCACCGATAATTGCGTTGAGGAGAGAGAATCGATGAGTATGCAAGGACCAAAAACACAAGTAGCATTCCAAAAGGCTTTGAAGTACATCCCCCATGGTGTCAATTCGAACTTTCGCTATTGGGGCGAGGCCGACACCCTGGTCATTGAAAGGGGTAAGGGGACCTATGTTTGGGATCTGGACGGAAAGCGCTACATTGACTACCGGTTGGGATTTGGCCCGATCATTCTCGGTCACGCCTACCCTGAGGTGACGCAAAAAGTTCAAGAAGCCATCGAGTTGGGCACCGTCTTCGCTTGGACGACATCTCTCGAAATCAACGTTGCCGAGCGAATTTGCCGTCTCACCGGGGTTGATAAGGTGCGTCTCACCAATACGGGAACTGAGGCTACATTCCATGCGCTACGCATTGCGCGCGCCCACACTGGCCGAGAAAAGTTCATCAAATTCGAAGGTCAATATCATGGCATGATCGACTACTTCATGTATGGCACAGCATCATCCAATGCAGAGAAGCTTGGTCCACGCGGCAGTGGACTATCTGCCCCCAATTCTCTGGGAATTCCCAAAGGGATTGCAGAATACGTGATCAATTTGCCCTTCAATGATCTGGAAATCCTTGAGGAAACTCTTGCCAAACAGCATGAAGAAATCGCAGCAATTTTCGTCGAGCCGATAATGGGCAACGCGGCAGGCATAATGCCTAAACCGGGGTATCTCCAGTCAATGCGAGATTTGTGCGATACATATGGTGTGATGCTCGTTTTTGACGAAGTCAAAACCGGATTCCGCATTGCCAATGGTGGCGCGCAGGAATACTTTGGGATCAAAGCAGATCTGGCGACCTATGCAAAATCCATGGGCAATGGATTCCCCATCGCGGCCATCGGAGGCAAAGAAGATGTCATGATGACCATTCAACCTGGGTCCATGGCTCATGGAGGTACTTACTCTGGGAATGTGATCGGAGCCGCGGCTGCAGATGCGACGCTCGAAATCCTCGAACGTGAGCCAGTTATCGAGACCATCAACCAGCGTGGAGCGGCTTTGATGAAAGGGATCGATGACATCTTGACCGAGCAAAATATCCCTCATGTGGTAACCGGCGTTCCGTCGATGTTGAGCATTCTCTTGGGTATAGAGGATGAACCATATGAGTTCCGTGACTATATCAAGGGGGATGATGATCTCTATGAAGAGATTTCTTTGGAACTCATTGCCCGCGGCGTACAACCCGATGCCGACGGACGGGAACCATGGTTCCTTTGTTATGCCTTGAGTGAGGAAGATGTTGCAGAGACGCTAGATATTTTCAATGAATCGGTTAAGGCTGCGAAGGGATAGAACGATAGTTTCAAGCTGCAAGACGCAAGTCACAAGTGGCATTTGTATGAGAATGTCGGGATAACCACAATATGTTATTCTTGATAATCGATCCTAGAAATTTGACGCTTTAAACAGGAGTATTTTATGCCAAACGGATATCACGGAAAAATCCTACATGTAAATTTAGTTGATCTGACGTGGGAAGTTGAAACTCCATCCGAGGAGTTTTACCGGAAATATGTGGGGGGTAGCGCCATGGGTATGTATTATGTGCTCAAGAACACACCTCCCAATATTGATCCCTTCGATCCGGAGAACACATTGGCGCTGACCTTGAGCGTACTAACTGGAGTGCCAATCTCCGGTCAAAGCCGTCTTACTGCCACAGCTAAATCCCCACTGACCTTTGCTATCGGTGATTCTCAATCCGGGGGCTTCTTCCCAGCTGAGATGAAGTTTGCCGGGTATGATGGAATTATCATTTATGGCAAAGCAGAGAAACCAGTATATCTGTGGGTCAAAGATGGTGAGGTCGAATTTAAACCAGCTGATCATTTATGGGGTAAGAACACCGCTGAAGTGGAAACGCTGATAAAAGATGAGTTGGATGATCGACGGGTTCAGATTCTCCAAACCGGGATCGCGGGAGAAAATCTAGTACGTTTCGCAGCTTTGATCAGTATGGCCAACCGTGCCAATGGCCGCACAGGTTTAGGCGCAGTGATGGGGAGCAAAAACCTGAAAGCCATTGCAGTGCGCGGCAAAATGCGTCCCACCGTGGCGGATAAAGACGGTTTGAATGATCTGGCACGCTGGGGGGCCAAAAACTTCCCCGATTCTGATATTTTCACCATGGGTCTTTACGGCACCGCGGAAGTCACGAACTGGCAGGACGAAACTGGTGGCCTGCCGACACGCAACTGGGAGTCAGGAACCTTCGAAGGGGCGAACGCGCTGGATGGTAAAACCATGTCAGATACCGTCCTCAAAGAACGCGATACCTGTTATGCCTGTACAGTCAAATGTAAGCGGGTTGTGGAAATCACTGAGGGAGATTATAAAGTAGATCCAGTGCATGGCGGTCCAGAATATGAAACGGTCTCCACCTTTGGCTCTTATTGTGGCATAGATAACTTGCCGGCTGTTTCCTTGGCCAACCAGTACTGCAATCAATTCGGCATGGATACAATCTCCTGTGGAGCAACGATAGCCTGGGCGATGGATTGTTTCGAGCAAGGAATTCTCACCACGGAAGATACCGGGGGCATTAAATTGCGCTTTGGGAATGCGAAAGCCATGACAGCCATGGTAGAGATGATCGCCAAACGACAGGGGTTCGGTGATGTGCTGGCAGAGGGTTCAGCAAACGCAGCCCAAAGCCTTGGCAAAGGCCAGGAATTGGTCGTTGCATCGAAAGGTATGGAATTGCCTGCGCATATGCCAGAGGTCAAACGCTCGTTGGGGCTGATCTATGCCGTCAATCCATTTGGGGCAGACCATCAATCCAGTGAACACGATCCTTCTTATGAGGATTATCCGGATCGGATGTCTGAAATAGGATTGGTAGATCCACAGCCTGGTGATGTGCTCAATGCTGAGAAAATCCACTTTGCTTTGACCACCCAATACCTGTATTCATATTTAGACTCTGTGAACATGTGCCAGTTTGTTTTTGGTCCTTCCTGGCAGTTATATGGGCCGGAGCAGTTGCGTCAACTCGTTGAATTGGTTACGGGGTGGGAACTCTCCATGGAAGATATTCTCGTAGTTGGCGCGCGTCGCTTGAATATGTTGCGAGCTTATAATGCGCGTGAGGGGCTTGGTAGAGACCAAGACAAACTGCCGCCCAAACTTTTCCAGCCAAGAGTAGGCGGTGCGACGGATGGCGTCGCACTC
>CAYTKR010000152.1:0-12012 GCA_964438295.1 uncultured Anaerolineales bacterium | reverse complement strand
GATAGAGCGTTGGCCTCCGGAGCCAAAGACCTGCGTTCGAGTCGCAGTGGGGGTATGAAAAAAGAACCCACCAATGGTGGGTTCTTTTTTCATATTAGCGCAAGATCGTAAAAGAGAACCGCAGGTTCTCTTCAGCAATCGCTTCGCGATTGCCAGTCGCCAGTGGGGGTACAAAAAACACCCTTGCGGGTGTTTTTTTGACTATGAGTTTGCTCCGCAAACTCTTTCCATCAACGAAATCATTCGGTATCCAAATGGAGTTTTACAAAGCAAAATCCCCCAAACATACGCGCAGCATTTGTCTGGTTAGCTATTCCAACCCTCTCCATCGTAATAACGAGTCCCACGGTGGCCTTTGCGGGGATATGGCTTCTCGAGTTTTTCCCCAGGAGTGCTGACATAGATCAAGCTGCGGGGTTTTCCCGATGAGGGATTGACTGCGCCAAACTCGATCCGGATAATTTGGCATCGCCCAACTACCATGTCACCCCAGATCGTGTAAACATAATCCCCTACTTGTAGACGTGATGGTTTGCCAGCCATGTGAAATTCAAATTCCCCAACTCGTCCATCGTACAAAGCTTCAACAGCTTCGACACCATGTTTTTGGGGAATTGTTTTTGTAATACCGCTCATTGGTTTACTCCTACGAATTCAATCGTATTCTTTGATGATTCTTACCGACATGCGATTATACCCTCATTATGTGCATGGAAATTTCATTCGTCGGAATGTGAAGGTTATCAGCGGCATTTTAAGAGCGTGAACGGTCGCGCCATTCCTATAATATTTTTGACGTATGCGATCAAAGAGTCATTGCCTTATTCAGAATGATATCTTCCCTTATTTCATCTACACTCCAAGGAATGTATACATCTACTGGCACACCTGATTTACTATATCCAACTCCATCATAGCAACGTTTAGTTTTGCTGATTGGATAGGTAAATGTCTTACCGAAGCCATAATTTACCGTAACCGGATTTCTATACTCAAAATTCCCCATGGTGGGACGACCCAAAAGCGTTGTCCTTTCAGTTCGGCGACACCCCAGGGCAAACGACTCTGCCTCGCCCTCGCAATACGTGTCCGTTAGAAGGATGATTTTATCCGCTGACCTTATGCTTTTGATCTCCTGATATGTTTCATCTCCAGCCTCAGGCAAGAAGCCTCGACCTCGTTTTGAATCGAGGTCTTCCGTGAACACTCTGGCCATATCCCTTACTTCCACATCGTCCACTTCCAGATATGGAGCCAGCTGTAATTTACTCAGATCACAATTACGTTCGGAAAACCGCGTATATTCCACCTCATCTTGAAAGAACTCGTTGACGGTCATATCCCGATCACACACGTAGGGAAGCAATGGGAATATTGCTTCACGATCTCCGCCTGAATTTTTGCGCAAGTCAATGATCAGCCGGCTGCACGAGGTTAGCAAATCCTTATGGGCCTCCAGGAGCTGGATCACGGGGTCTTTATCAACAAAACTCTCTATCCTTAAAAATACGATTTCTGGATCCAGTTTTCTGCAAGCTAACTCAGGGACAAGCTCTGATAGCGCATAGCGATTCAGGATCACTTTTTCCTGACTGCCATCCTCATGCTGCACTTCTATGACACGGGCGTGATTCAAGAACGCATCCCAAAGGTCGCGTTCCGAAATCGGACGTACTCTATCAAATTGTGAGGCTGAACTCCGATATCTTGCGGGGGGCTGGTAGGAGATCGTTATAACCTTGTCTCCTAGTCGTACTCGTTCTTCCTGGTTCACCTCCGATACAAAGAGATCTTTCCCATCGGACCTTACAGAAAAACCTCGCTGAAATTTTTGAAAACCAGCGTGATCTTTTATGTTGAACTTGAGGCTTCGATCTCCAATAGCCTGCAAATATAGCTGAACTAAGTGGTAAAGATCCTCATCATTGAATCTGTGTTGTTCCACCAGTATGGAGCAAAGGCGCACAAAATTCTCGTAAATAATTGGAAATTGCACCTCCTCTGCACCCGCATAATCATTTGTGATAATCTCAGCGATATCTTCAAATATCTGAATACGATCCATTGATTGGTTTCCTCCGCATCTTCAAAATATGTTCTTATCATTTGAAAAGAAACGCGGAAAAGATGTTGTCTTCCTCTGGGTTGATCCTGATATGGTCAAAGTTGGTTCCGGGATTACTGATTTAGCGGCAATACTTGAAGCAGCAAATCAGGAGCCAATGTGCTCATTCTTGAACGCTTGAAAATTAGCGAGAACTCAACTAGCGCATCTGAGTTTAGAACAAGACATTTTCACTAATTCTATCCCGAAACCAACCTTTAATTCACCACCGACCAAGATAATTCATCCCGGTTCGCAATTACTACTCTGAAGGTGCGTCTGTCGACCCCTCACCAGATTCCCAAGGGTTGTCTGCTCGAGGGATGACCGGACCACCAGTCATACGTTGACCGCCATTGTCATGGCATTCACCGCAATAATCTATCTGTTCGCCATGGGAGATGTGGCAATCGTGACATTTTAATGATGCCCAATGATTGAGATGAGGATTCCTAACCAGGAAATCGGTTTGAGATGCCAAATACTCATCACTGATGTGGCATTGCAAACACATATCATCGTCGTATTCCATCTTTGCGAGATGGGGATAGTCTGCACTGACAATCGCATAGTTGCCGGTGACGTATCTGACACCACTTTTTATTTCATCTGCTACCGAATAATCAGCGTGACATTCTTTGCATTGAACATTGGCTTGTGCATGGACTTGATCCAGGGTGTTGCCAGTCAGGTAGGAATCTACGTTATTTTGCATGAGATGGCAACTACGACAAAATTGTGGATTTGTATCAGACTGATGGATCACAAACCCAGAACCGGTCGCTCCAAGGATAAACACAAACAACACAAGATTGACGACAATGCTGATCTTGAACCAGGATGGTTTCTTCTTTGGTTCAGATTGGTTCGACTGGTCTTCTCTGTCAGGTTCGGTTGGGTTGCTCTTTTTTCGAAACATTAAAATCACCTATTAAATTTAGAATTACAGGAGTTACGCACTTGAAGCAGGTTGGGCTGGAAATATGGGGTGGGGCTTCGCCCACCCCATATTTCCAGCCATTTTCTCGCTGAACTGCGTAAGTCCTAGTTATATTAACTTTTCCAAGACCTCAGTCAACAACCATGCAAAAGAGTGTTGTACACGGAATGTCATGAAGAAAATCGAATTGATTTGCTTAGATCCTTATGGAAGACTTGAGAAAAGAAATATTCAACAGTCGATTACAAATCCTAATGATGTAATCGACTGTTGATGCTGTTTTCAAACGCTAAAAATAATTATCCAGTTTGTCAGCGTTTTCAAAACCAAATCTAGCTGGACTAAGATGATTTGGATACCTCATCGCTTTCGATTGTGTGTGCTACTGTATATCCGTACCCCATAGCCATGTCGAATCCCATGGTATAGACTCTGCCATCTTTTTCTTCAATAGAACCAGCTACATCGCCACAAGCATACAAACCTGGGATGACGGTGTTCTCACCATCCATATTGAAAGGTTCGGTGATTACGCGGCCATCCAAGTCAATGCAAATACCGCCTGTAGTATTATAGTTAGTGGGTATGACATCAATTGCATAAATTCCGTTCCTGGTGTCAATAAATGGGCAGTTGGTCCGCCCAAATTCATCAGGTTCGCCAGCCAGGGAAGCAGCATTGTTTGCATCAATGGCAGCCTGAAGGTCAGGAAGAGACAAGTCAGCGGCCATTTCATCTACCGACTTGTAATGCAAGACTTCGTCCCTCCTGAACATGGACGCATAGGCATTGAACCCTCTGGCTACAAAGTTCTTTGTGGATGGAACGCCACTTTCGTCGAAAATATAGAAGAACCTACCGCCGTTGCTCTCATCCCGTAAAGCTGAATCCAGTAACCATCGAGTATCTTTTGAAATATTACCAATATTTTTTCCGGTCGCATTTACCATGATCCCGGGAGTAGAGTGACGCAGGAAAACGAGTTCGACGTACGATGCGGCGGATAGGTACGCGGGTAATTTTCGCCCAACGCATTCTAATGAACTACCAGCCGCGAGCCCCAATTGAGTTCCGTCACCAGTGCTCGCAGATGCGCAATTGAAATAGTAGTCTTTGTTCTCGGGGTAATATTGCTCCAGCATTTCTTTGTTTCTGGCAAAGCCTCCAGAGGCCAAAACGACTGCCTTAGCATTCACGTTCAATTCATAACCATTTTCACTGTCGTCTGATTTCAAACCGACAGCCTTCAAGCCACTTACCTGTTTGGTATCTGGATCCTGGGTCAATTCAGTAACTTTGGTCATGTACAGGATTTCACCATTTGGATGTCTTTCGATACGCGAAGCCAGCGCCATCATCGCGTATCCGCTACCACCCATATAAATGCCTGGTGAAAGATACATAACGGCACCAAGTTTCGTGGCACCTTCAAAAGAGCCCAGTGTCAGGAAACCGATCCCGATGTCTTTGAACCATTCTGACATGTCTGCCAAAGCCGTATACGCCTGTCTTTCATAGGGAACCGTGGCGTTGAAGCGGTCAGTTTCCGGATCGACCAGATTAGAATAATAGGCCACCATACCATCTATTTTTGCCAGATAACCAGGGAGACTCTCATCAACATCATAGTTGGCGAGGGTTGGGGTTTCGGAAACGATAACACCCGAGTAAGTCATCGCCATCGTACCCCCGGGAATGCCTCGCTTTTCGACCACGAGAACAGAATAACCTTGATCCAGCAATTTCGCGGCACATACCAGGCCGGCCGTACCGCTGCCCATCACGACGACGTCAACGGTTTTTTCTTCACTGGTATTGTTATCTGGTTCGATGACTTCTGTTGAGAAATTGGCGATATCATGGCCGGAAATCCGAATCGCTTCTTCAACAGCTTTTTTAACCGCACGCGATGAATTGGAGCAGCCACGAACATTCGGCACGTTCACGCTCTGATTCGCAAGAATTGCAGCGGGAATACGTTCACAAGCATAACTACCAATACCTATTGTCTCTTTGTGAGCAACAACTTTGCAAGCGACAATCTCACCGTTGCGGAATTCAGTAAGCACATAAATAATATCTCCGTGGCCTTTTGCTGTTGTTAGATACTTGCCGTCTGTCGGGCTGGTGTAACTAACGACCTCGGCTTCCGATGACCCCGTTTCGTCAAGGACGGTGGGACTGCATCCCGCCAAGACGCCAGCTGAAGCAATTCCAACGGTTCCTACGGCCGCTCCTTTGAGAAATTCTCTACGACTTAACGACATGATACATCTCCTTATTTTGGGAAAATAAAAAAATGCCAAACGGCATTGTTAACTTTTCACAATTGTATGAATTAGGAAAGGAAAGGACAATTGGACGAAGTTTGTATCTTTTTTATGTCCCCGGGCTTAAGACCAAAGTCTTATAGAACTTACGAAGTTAAGCGAGAATAGGGCTGGGGAAAGGGGGTGGGGGCTACGTCCCACCCCCTTTCCCCAGCCCAATACGCTTCAAGTGCGTGACTCCTATTATTTATTCTTAATCTAATTTATGCCGAAGGGCGTAGATTGCGGCCTGCGTGCGACTGGTCAATCCGAGCTTTCCCAAAATATTACTCACATGAACCTTGACCGTTTTAATACTTATCGATAGCGTGTCTGCAATTTCCTGGTTGGTATAACCCCTGGCGAGATAAATAAGGATCTCTTTTTGCCGCGAGGTCAAGGCAGACGGCGGCACATTATATTGATCATGAAGAGAACTCCTTGTTAGGTAGCCAGCTGCTTCTGCCGCAAGATGAAACTTGCCAGCCATTGCAGATTTGATCGCGCGAGCAAGATCAGCTGAGGTTGTATCCTTCATCAGATATCCAACCATTCCTGCACGCAGTGCTTCAGTTACCTTATATTCATCGATAAATGTTGTTAGCGCAATGATCTTTACATCAGGATATTTTTGTATAATTTTCCGAGCTGATTCGATCCCATCCATCTCCGGCATTACCAAATCCATTAAGATCACATCAGGATTGATATCAGGCATCAACTTCAGAGCTTCTCGACCACTTCCTGCTAGCCCGGCAACTCGAATGTCCGGTTGAGATTCCAAAAAATAGACCAATCCTCGCCTCACCACTTCATGATCATCTACAATAAGCACAGCGATTTGGTATTCCTCAGACATATTCTATTCCACCATATCCTTATGTAAGGGGATTTCAACTTGTACTTGTGTGCCTTTACCTGGCTCAGAGCGAATAGCTACTTTTCCTCCCATAATTTCAGCCCGTTCACTAATGCTTATCAAACCAAATGAGGAGTTTCCGCCATCAGATGATTTTTCAAATCCGATCCCATTATCCGCAATTATCAGTAACGCTGATTCCTCAGATATCGAGATGGATATTTCGACATTTTTCGCCTTTGAATGCCTGATAACATTGCTAAAGGCCTCTTGAACAATTCGATCTAAATTATATTGAATTGGTGTGGGTATCTCAGCAATATCTCCTGTTATATGGGACTCAACCTGAAGATCTGTTGAACGTCGCAAGCGCTTCACATGCGCCTTGATGCCCTCATCCAGTGTTTTCCCTCGCAGATCCAGCGGCCGGAGGTCATCGATCATCGCCCGCATTTGTGCTCTAGCATCAAGGGCTTGCTCACTGACAAATTGCAATCTTTCTGAAACTGGCGGAGGAAAATCTTTATACTCACCCAAAGCCCCATCCAGGGCCATGGAAAGACTAAAAAGCGTTTGAGTGACGGAGTCATGTAGCTCTCTAGCCAAACGTCGGCGTTCTTCAGCAATCGCAAGGAATCGAGTCTGATTCGTAAGCCGCGCCACTTCTATCAATATGGCAATATGAGCCGAAAGGGCTCCAACAAAGTTTTTCAACGCTGGCTTGCTCAGGCTAATCTTATGGTATGCCAATATCATTACACCTAACATGCGTTCATGAAATTCAATCGGAGCTCCTACTAAATTGCATCTTTCTTTACCAGGATCAAATGCTTCTATCTGGCAATCAATATCTGACGATGAGTCCAATATCATTACCTTCCGATTTTGAGAGACCTGTTCTGCAAATGATTTTTCGAAGCTATTGATATTTTGAGTTATTATCTCCCCCCTGCTCTGCTCATCTAACACAACTGATGCTCTGAATAACCCACCTACCTCATTCAGCAAATAGATTGACCCTGCCGACATACCAAGTTCTCGAATAATTACTTCCAAAGTTGAAGTTAATTTTTTTGGAAGCTCTACCGACAGATTGGCCTGATAACTCACCTGATTGATGATATCGAACTCTTTCTGTTGTGTGTTGAGTGTTTGCGACAGTTCCATATGGCTTTCCGCTAAAGCGGATTGAGATGTTTGAATTGCCGAAACCATTGTGTTGAATGACTTACCCAACTCTGTGATTTCACCTAACCCGCCGACCGGAACCGAGTACATCAAATTCCCAGTTGCCACTTCATCTGCACCTTTGGATAATTCCTGAATCGGTTCAGCAAGTGTGCGTAAAGTGACCATTGCACCAATACCTACAAAAACTAAAAGGCCTACCATCAAAAGAGCTGACTGGATTAGAATGGCTGGTGCTTCTGTTTGGAAAGATGCCCCATATTGATCTGCAATCTTGAAAACTTCCTCGATTGGAAAAAGAAAGACTGCATTCAGGCCAGCCGTACCAACCTTACTGATAGCGATAAAACATGGCCTTTCGGTGAGATCAGTGTACTCCAACACTGGCTGATCATCTGAAACAAGCACAAGCAAATCAGATAATTCCTGAATCTGTGCTAAGTTCTGGCTAGGATCCAAAGAGATGTCTGTTATGGTGTCTTCAACACCAGAATAGTCGAGTAGATATTCAGCCCCTCTAGCCCAGGAAGGAATTCCGATATATTGAAGATCATCTGAGATCAAAAACATTACAGATTTTTCTGCCAGATAGGAATCAGGAACTTCATTCAAAATATGGTCCAGACTATAGTCAACTACAAATACAGCTGACGAGTTATTATTTTGCTCGATCGGCACAACTAATGTTGCCAACTCAACTTCATCGCTTGACCTAAGCATCCATGTTGGCTGATCTTTTGAAATCGCTGACGGATCTATTTCTGGAAAAATTACTGGAGAGGGCTTGGAATCGAAAGAATAAACCAGATTAGTTTGACCAGGAGTCATTATCGAGATTCTGATAATGGAAAGGTCATTCTGAAATGAATCCTCCATCAGAGTCGGGGAACCACCCTGATTCGTAAGATTTATATGATTGGATGAAAAGTCCGCTAGCGAAACTGAATGCATTTCTCGGATATCCAGTATTTGTTTGTAATGGTCAGCTTTACTACTGGCTAATCTTAGGAGCGCATCTCCCAGCTGGGTGACTACATCCTGTTCAGCTTCTTGAATCTCCAGTTGGTCAGCTCGAATTCTTAATATTGAAAACAAAAGGGTCATGAGTAATGTAGGAATCACTGCTAGACCAAAAAACAGCCAAAAAAGACGCCGTGTAATTTCAACCTTAAAAACTCGATTCATGATAACTCTATTTCCTTGCAGAAGTAGCGCTGATTATATCCTACAGTCTCATTTCCATCCTTCTGATAATCAAACCATACTTCAACAAACACATGCAGTAGAGAATATCCCTTCTCCACCCAAGCATCTATTTCCCCCTTGGTCTGGGCTTCTCTAGGGTAATCGTCATCTAATCGAATACTAGAAACCTATCTCAAATTGACCTCACTTCTGGAAACCTGGCAATTCTTCCAACTTCTTACAGTTGTCGTGCCACAGCATGGCTAGAAATTGCTCGATTTCTACCTGAGATCGTTTGACAAAGATCACCCTAAGGATACGGCCGCAAGGTTGTGCCTTGCTTACGGCAGAACAGTACTTTTAAAAAAATAATTGGTAGTTCTCAATTATTAGATTCCCCAGCAATCAATCCAGGAGCGCTTCCCAGAACATCTTCATATTCTCATTTGGAAGTGCCACCACCTGATCGGGCTTTAATATCAGTAAACCTTTTCTTCCAAACAAATCATTGATTTCCATGACAGCCTGACAAATTTCCTTCTTTGATCCATTTGCCAAAACCGACTGAGTAGATACACCACTCCGCAAACGGAAACCATCACCAAAACGCTGTCAATAACTACCAGATCAATGGCGTTAGTCCGTTCATTGCAGGCTGCAAATCCCAAGTCTACCAAATCATTTATAATCAAACATCCTAGCAAGAATTAATTTAAACTTGTTCTTAGGCAACCATCCTCCGAGTACGTTCGTTCCATCCACTACGAAATCAGTGGGAAAAACTCCTTCACCCGCGGATAAAAATCCTGGAAAACCTGATAGTTACGATCGTAGGCAGCTGCATTTCTCGGATTTGGATGGATTTCCACAGTCGGCCCAAACCAGGATTTCATTGACACAAATCCGGCAAGTTCCCCACTCGCTATGGCAGCCACAATGGCAGCACCTAATGCGGTACCCCCAAAATTGGGCTGCCAACTCACCTGACGTCCCAAAACATCGGCAAAGATCTGACGCCACAGGTTCGACTGCGCGCCGCCATCTGTGAGTGAAATTTTCTCGATCTGGGTACCAGATCCAGTCAAAATCTCAAGCATCCCACGAAAGGCAAAAGCAACCCCCTCCAGGACGGCGCGATACATGTGGCCCCGGCTGTGAATATTCGATAATCCAAAGTAGGCCCCTCGAGCTTGATAGTCCCAGATGGGCGTACGCTCTCCCATCAGATAAGGGAGAAATATCAGTCCTTGCGCGCCAGGAGCAGTGTCTTCAGCTTCTGCTTCCATCCGCGTATGGAATTCATCTCCTTCCCACCGCAGCATATCCTTGAACCAGGTCACGGCACCTCCAGCCATCACACCACCTAGGGAAAGCGTCTCACCTGTAACATGGATGGTGTTGATCAAGCGCGGGTCAATCGCAACGGGGTCAGGCACCAACAGATTGCCAGCAGTACCCAGCATCACCGCGGCCCCATCTGGGTCAACGCCCGCACCCAGGCATGAGAAAGCGAAATCCCCGCCTCCTGCCGTCACTGGGGTCCCCACAGGAATCCCACTCATGCGGGCCGCCTGGGCAGTAACCGTCCCAATAATCTGGTCTGCCGGTTTGAGATCAGGTAATTTGGCTAGGTCGATACCCATCAAGTCGCAGATCTCGGAATCCCATTTGCGATCAAACAAGTTAAAACAAGGACTACACAACCCGGCTTGGGAATGATCCATGACTGCCTGGCCGGTCAGATGATAAATGATATAACTACTGGTTTGCAAAATCTTCCAGGTCCGCTGATAAAGGTTGGGTTCTTCACCCATGAACCACAGCCATTTAACGCCCCCATAATAGCTGTCGAGAGTATTTCCTGTGCGTGCAAACGCCAGATCTAAGCCCAGGTTATCGCCCAGCCAAGAGACCTGCTCATGGGCGCGGCGGTCCAACCACAAGATCGCCCGACGCAGCGCCCTACCATCTTCATCCACCGGAACACAGGATGGAGTCTGTCCGCTCACGGCAACAGCTGCAATCACTGGATCCCCGGCATCCTTGATCACTCTGCTACTGCATTGGCAGGCAGCCTGCCACCAGACTGAGGGATCCTGTTCCGCCCATCCCGGTTTGGGGTGGTTGACCTGGTAACACTCTTTGCGACTGGCCAATAATTTCCCATCAATCGAAAACAAGGCCACCTTGGTTGATGAGGTGCCAACATCGATGCTCAACAGGGTTTTCACAGCCAGTCCATCCGGAAACGATCCCAGGGGATCTTAACAGGTTTGCCATGGTTGATGATCTCGTCCAGGTGAAGCAGGAGGGGGAAATCAGCGCACTTCAGCAAGCCGCGCTGTTCTAGCTTAGGCAGTGCCCTGGCAGCGCGGCTGGTAATCTCAACGGATTCAAGCGTCTCCCCAGCCATCTGCTGACGAGCTTCGACGAAACTGACACCCCGTCCCAGCATTTTTCCTAACCGCACCGTGCGCCCGCCAAAGACGGTGACATACAGGTCTCCTGGGCCGGGCAGCCAATGTACGTTGTCAATGTTTCCCCCTAGGGCGGCCAGCAATTTGCGCATCTCGAGAACGCTCTGCCCGAACAGGGCAGCCTGTGGGTTGTACATACAGGCTAGGCCGTCCCTACCGGCTGCTTCCATCATGCCAACTGCCAAGCCTACGCCTAGAGCATAAGCATTCTTCATCGCTGCACAAACTTCCACCCCTACTACGTCGGTTGAGAGAGATATATGGTAATAGGGGGTGGTAGCTAGGCTTCTCAGCCACCCCAGCACTCCTGAATCTTCCCCGGTGAACACTACCCCGCTGTGTCGTCGCGCCGCCAGTTCGTGGGCAATGCACGGCCCACCGATAGCGTTCAGCTTAATATGGTCTTGTATGTTGGAGGGCAGCTTCCTGCGTGTGGCTTCCGGCAATACCAGCAAATCACCATTGGGCAGATCTTCCAAGCCCTTGGTGACTGCCAGCACAGGCTGGTCTTTCTTTAGTAAGGCCCCTACTGTGTTTGCAAACCAATCAACGCCAAAGCTGGATACCCCGCTGACTACTAGGTCGGCCCCATCCAAAGCATCATCCAACTGGTCCACCGGGAAAGGGCGCACACCCTCAGGCACTCCCCGTTCCAACGTAGGATGCCAGCCGTCTTTTTGCAGGCGTGTAATGATATTCGTATCCAGCGGCGTCCCTACCAGGCGCACTTCGTGACCATTATCTGAAAGCGGCCAGCACATCGCACTGCCCATCATACCCGCACCGATGATCGTAACAATGGACATCAGGCCTCCTAAGTGACAGAATTTTGGAAAGATAACAAAAAAGAAGTTAAGCAGACACCGCCCAACTTGTGAATATTCCAATAAAAGGATAAATTAGAGGATTGGGCTGGGAATAGGGAGTGGGGCGTAGCCCCCACTCCCTAT
>CAYTKR010000151.1:0-12403 GCA_964438295.1 uncultured Anaerolineales bacterium | reverse complement strand
GTATGAGATTATGAAAGATAACAGCAGGCGACCCGGCTTGCAGCCGGAGGGTCAGCGCTGCGGAAAGTCAGAAAACCGTATAAGATAGAGTTAGTCGAAAAGGCCAGACTCCGGGTCGCGAGGTTGAATTGAGTTCAAAGGTTTTAGGCAAGCGATGTTCAGGGTCAAAGCCGCCGGGACGCCTAAAGCCAACGTTAGTTTGCTTCACACCAGGTTACGATAAACCGCACCATATAGCTGAAATCGGCGAATAATTAAGTATCAAAAAACCTGCTGGTTCCAATGTCACCAGCAGGTTTTTTCTTTATGGGCGGGGTGGACGCTCACCGCCTGGCCCTCCTTCACCCGGTCTGCCGCCGGGAAAGCCCCCCATGCCTTCGCCAGTGATGATACTCATAATGGTGAAATTGGCCGCCAGCGTACCGGAGGTGTAATTTCCTGCAGTAATCAGGCCATCTATGGGTGTCCCCGTGGAGTTACCGCCTGTGTAGACTACATAGCTTTCGCCGTTTTGCAGGTTGGGTGATGAGAACACCACCGATTGATATTCCTTAGAGGGTTGGAAGGTGAGTACATCTTCCCCCGCGGCGGTTTCGATGTGGATCAATGTCCCGGCGGCCTGCATACTATCCAAAATTTGCACCACGGCGTACTGGGTAGAATCATCACTGGGAGCCTGAGCCATGCCCGCACTGCCGACTGCCACCAAGAAGCCGCCCGTAATCTTGAACGACGCGCCGTAATCAAGCGGGCCTTCAAAATCCGTTGTAGGGCCATCTACCAATATCATGCCGCCCGTCATCTCGAAATTACCATTTGAGTCCAGTCCGTCGCTGCCGGAATTCATATAAAGATAACCGCCGTTGATATACACATAGTTATCGCCGTATTCAACCCCTGGGCCGCCGATCCCACCACCGCCGCCATCAGTAGCATTGATGCTATCGTCGCTGGCGATGATGTGGATATTGCCATCATTGATCGTAATGATCTGACTTTCCAGCCCTTCGTAGGATTCGGTCACATTCAGCGTGCCGCCGTTGATGGTCAATGTGTCGTCGGCGTGAACGGCGTCGTCGCCGGAGGCAATGTTCAGGTTGCCCGCGTTGATTGTTAACGTGCTGTTGGAGTGTAGGGCGTCATCCAATGAATTTATGGAAATATCGCCACCTGAAATGGTCAAGTCAACACCAGCTTTCAAGCCTTTCACACTGTCTTCGGTTTGGTTAGGGTTGCCCTCCATGCGTCGCCCACTAGTTTCAATGCTGCTGGTGCTTGATACGCTGCCACCGCCAGTGACAATTTCGAGTACGCCGTCGCTCACCAACAGGCTGGTTTCGGCCTGCAAACCATCCAGCCCGGCTATGATGTTAAGGGTGCCGCCCTCAATGACGATGTAGCCTTTACCTGCATCCTCCGCGTTGGTTGATTGCAGACCGTCGGCCCCGGCGCTGATCGTAATATTGCCCGCAAGGATTGCGACTGAATCTTTGCCTTTGATGCCATCGTTGGTGGCGTTCACCGTAATCGTGCCGCTGGCAATCTTTAGATCGTCTTTGCTGGCGATGCCGTTGTTATAGCTCGCGGTCACGTTCAGCGAACCCGTTCCGTTAATCGTCAGATCATCTTTGCTGAAGAGCGTGGCGTTTGGCTCGTCACTCTCATCGGGGTAATAGTAGGTTGCCCCGTCGCTGAGATTATTCTGCGTGCCCTCCGCGAGTGTAATGATCACCTTTTCAGCGTTTGCAACGTAAATTGGTGCGCTTTTTTCATTGTGGATGTCCACGCCAGCCAGCAGTAGGGTCACGTTTTCGGTGTCCTGTGTGTCAACGATAATCTGTCCATCGCCCAACATGCCGCTGATTTCATAAACGCCGGCCACGGTGATTGTGGCGGTGCTACCATACACAGTCACACCTGCGCCAGCCTCAATCGAATCGCCGTTCAAGGTTATATTGCTGCCCGCGCCCGTGCTGGCGGATGTCAAATCGTCATCCTTGAAATCGGCGGAGGTGGGGGTGTCCTCAATCAGGGTTGCGGATGATGTGGTCTGCGGCGTGGTTGTGGTCGTTGTGATGTTTTCAGTCGCCAATGTGACCGCTTCTGTGCCGCAAGCGGTCAGCGCCAGGATTAGTACCAGTAAGAGAGTGAGTAAAGTTTTTTTCATAAGATTTCCTTTTGTTTTGGTCTGTATCGCTCGTGGTTTGGGCCTGCTCCCCTTATTTTGACGAGATGCCTGCTGTTGACTGTATTCCGTCAAAATTGGGCATCCCGCCATTTTTGCGGTAGCATCCTCAATTCGAGAGCGTTTCGTTCAATTTTATTTGGTACAGTGCGCCGTGCTGACTTCCGTTTTTATCCAAATGGGGAAGAGATTATCCTTTTTAAAAGAGCATGGCACACAAATTTTTAGTAAGCAATAATCGGATAGGAACCGATGACAAAGGTCAGGACGGTGATCAATCCGATGAAGAGGGTGATTAAGGGGATGTTGCGTTTAATGGTAAGGGACATGATAGTTTCCTTTCGAGGTGGTTGGTTATCCTTATATTTTTATTGTAGGCCGCTTGGCTGTGAGGAAACCAAGTAGAAGCTGTGAAGAGCCTGAGAATTTTGTTTGATATAAGTGACTGTCAAATCAATATTTTTTTAGAGATCGGTGCCGTTGTAGCCAGCAATGAGGGTGACTTTGTTGCCGCCGTTGAGGCGCTTGATCTCGGCGATGAAGTCTTGCATGATGGCGGCTTTCTTCAAACCAACGCTGTAGACCAACTCGATGAGAGCGCCGTCTTGGACAGTATCCACGCTAATGAGTTCGGAGACACTGGTGTATTTGATGAAAGCGGTGTCGAAGAGCGAGTCGAAGGCGGTGTCGTTGGGGATGTAAATGCGCAGGATTTGGGTTGCCATGTTACGGGCAAACCAGTCTAGACGGGTCATCAAGACGACGGCGAGGCTTATGACGGCGGCGGCGATGATGCCCAGCAGGTAGAAGCGCGTCCCGATTGCCATTCCGACTGCCATCGTGAAGAAGATGAAGCCGACATCGCGTGTTTCCTTGACCGCGTTGCGGAAGCGGATGATCGAGAGAGCGCCGACAAGTGAAAAGGCGCGAGCGATATTCGAGCCGACGATGAGCATGACGAGGGCTACGATCATCCCGTTCATTACGAGGGTAAAGACAAAACTCTGGGTATAGGATGTGCCCCGATGCGTGGTCTGGTAGACCCAGCCGATGAAGGCACTGAGCAAAAAGCTGAGGATGAGGACGAGGGCGACGTCGAGGACGGTGAATTCACTGGTTAGGTCGGTAATATTGAAGATATCCATTTTTGGCTCCTTAGTTTGGTAGCGAGGTGTTTCGTGTTGCATGTTCCGTATTAGGAGTTTTACGCAATACGTTTTTTATTCTAGACGCGGGTAATGATGCCAACACATCATTCGAGCTTTCGGGAGGCAGGCTGCGCCAGCGGAGGGATGGTGTTTTTTGTGCGGTGTCTATGCTGCGACAGTATTTGCTCACGCGAATCATTCTTAGGTTGTGATCGGCAATTAGCTCTGTCAGCCAGGTGGGGATGCGCTCGTTGACCTTGATCTCCATCACAACCTGATTGGGTGAGAGCATTGGTAATGCTGAAGGCGCTTCGTGGAGATGCAGGCAGTGCGATTGAAAGGTCAGGTCTGTGTCGAAGGTGACACGCAAACCGAGATCGTATTTGGTGCCAATGAAGGCTTGGCGGTCATAGCGCACAATGCTGACGGGGCGCAGATTGTATTGCCATAAGAGAACATACATTTCGTCGAGAACGGTCTGGTCTTCGTTGCTGTTTTCGGGGAGTTTGCGGTCGTTGCAGAGCCGCAGGGCGTCGCCATAGCTTAGAACAACGCGCCGTTTTTGTGTGACGCGATCCACCCGCTGTTTGATCTCCAAAAAAACGGGGGTCTCTTCAGCCATTGGCTTACCCGTCTCATATTTGCGGATGCGCAGTTTACGCCGAAAACGCAGACCATACTCCTTTTCCCAATAGCAGCGCAAATCGGGAGAGTCGTAATAGAGGCTGGTGAGGGAATATTTCCCATTATTGCCATATTCATCGGGGTGCATGTAGGCTTTCAGCGCGGTCTTGAATCGCTCTGCCTGAGCGAGAGTGATGATATATTTGAGTTCAAAGCGGTTGAACTTTCGGATGGCGTGGTTAAGTTTGGTGTTCATGCGGTTATCCTTTACAACACCTATTCTAGGATGACCGCCTGTGAGAAACCCAAGAGAAGGCTGTGAAAAAACTGTGAATCTCAGCCTGGTGGTTAAATTTCTCAGCCTATTCACAGCAAAAACGCTTATAGTAGAGATATGATACGATGGTCTGAAATAGACTGGCTTGAAGGAAAAAACTATGTTTACCGTCTTGATTGTGGATGATGACCCCAAACTATTAAAAATGCTCCAGCGCACGCTGACCTACGAAAATCTCGATGTAGTGACAGCCACGAATGGACTAGAAGCCTTGCCGCTGGTGCAAACCCGCCAACCTGATCTCATCATTCTGGATTGGATGATGCCCAATATGGATGGCCTGACACTGGTGCAAAAGTTGCGCGATGCCGAAAACCAAACCCTGGTGCTGATGCTTACGGCGCGCGATGCAATCGAGAACCGTGTCGAAGGGCTGGAAAGCGGCGCGGACGATTACCTTGTCAAGCCTTTCGCTCCTGCCGAGTTGGTAGCGCGCGTTCATGCTATGTTGCGACGCGTGGAAGCCAAACCCGAAAATCAAAAAGTGGCCTATGCCGATATCTCGCTTGACCCTGCTACGCGGGAAGTGTGGCGGGGCGAAATGCCCATCTCACTGACAGTGACCGAATTTAATTTACTGCATATGTTCCTGCGGCACCCGCGGCAGGTGTTAGAGCGGCGTCAATTGCTCAACGAAGTTTGGGGCTACGATTTCTTCGGCGACGACAACGTGCTCGAAATTTATGTTGGTTATTTGCGTAAAAAACTCGAAGCCGATGGCAGCCCGCGAGTCATCCAAACTGTGCGTGGCATCGGATATTCGCTGCGAGAGATCTAATGTCCATTCGATTGAGATTAACTCTACTCTATAGCCTAATTCTCACGCTCACCTTATTGGTTTTTGGATTGGCGCTCTATTCAATTCAAGCGCAAGACACCCTCAACGCCCTCAAACATGATCTGCTGATGGGTAGTGAAAGGCTGTTGGATGCCGCCTTGCGCGCTGATTTTTCACATCAGCCGCCGGAACACCCACAACACGAAGCGCCGCCGCCCAAAACCTTCAATGAATTTTCAGGCGAACAGGCTTTTCAGGATTTGCGCGAGCGCGAAATTGTGCGTATTTTGGATGTGGATGGAAATCTGGTTGCCAGTCCCTTTGGTCGAGAGGAAGATGCGTTGCCTTTAACCGAAGAAGGTTTGGAAGCTTTGCGAAATCAACAAGAGTGGTGGTCGGATGAAATTGTAAACGATGAGCATATGCTGATTTACAACCGTCCGATTGTGCAAAATGGTGAGACAATTTCGATTGTCCAAGTAGCGCGCAGTTTAATGGAGCGCGACCGCACCCTGAGATCGTTGGCAGTCACCTTGGGGACTGCAAGCCTGGTAACGATTCTGATTGCCTTTGGGGTGGGATGGGCACTCTCGGGGTTAAGTCTACGCCCTATAGACCGCATCACCCAAACCGCCCAAGCCATCGGCGATGAATACAACTTCACCCGCAGAGTAGATTATATTGGGCCCCAAGATGAAGTCGGGCGGTTGGCAAATACCTTCAATCAGATGCTATCGGGTTTACACGACGCCTATCAAAAAGTGGAATATTCCTTGCAAATGCAGCGTGATTTCGTTGCCGATGTCTCTCACGAGTTGCGCACCCCGCTGACCACTCTGCGTGGAAACCTGGGGCTCTTAGGCCGCAATTTGGCCTCCGAAGAGCGGGATGATATTCTGACCGACATGGTGGATGAGAGTGACCGCCTGATTCGCTTAGTCAGCGATCTGCTCTTGCTGGCGCGTGCCGATGCTGGGCGAAATCTAGCCAAAGAACGGGTACAAATTTTATCTGTGTTGGATGAAACGATTCGGCAAGTTCATCTTCTGGATACCCAACGGCAGATCAATTTAAGTGCACTATCCGATGTTGAAATCATAGCCGATCGCGATGCCTTCAAGCAAGTTATGCTAATATTGCTCGACAACGCCATCAAACATTCCGATGGAGAGATTGATGTCAGCGCACAGCGAAACGGTCCACAAATCGAAATCTGCGTGCAAGATTACGGCGAAGGGATGGATACTGAAACACTATCGCATATTTTTGACCGGTTCTATCGCGGCGATTTCCAAACTGGTATTTCTGGGCTTGGGTTAGGATTATCGATTGCGAAAACGTTAGTTGATGGGATGGGGGGAACAATTATCATCGAGAGTGAAATTGGAAGCGGCAGCGTAGTGAAGATAAATTTTGTCCAACCGTCAATAAACTAATAGCCGCGCATCGTGTGAAGGTTACAAAGCTATCAGTGCGCCTCAAATATTCGCATTCGTGTTTTCGGATTTCACAAGATGCTCACGGCTTCACACCATGTGCTTGGTCATAGTTGGCGTAAGCGGATTTTTACCCTTGCCAGCGATGGCGCGCACTTGCTTCCTTGCGTAATTAACACTTCGGTACATTGGAAAACGCAAGAGCGCCGGATAATCGAAGAATCGGGGCGGTCAATCGCAGTTTACCGTCAGGAAATCTGCGTATAAGTCCAGAGATGATAATTTGACGATAGAGAATCATGTTTTGACCCCGGAGAACCGCGGTTTAGTGCCAGGAAATGATGTTTTAACGTTGGGAATCATATTTTAATGTTGGGGAGTCGTGTTTTAATGTCAGGAAGCCATGTTTTTATGCCCGGGCTAATCGAAAAAAGCAAACTAACCCCGGCTGCACTAAGACCGGGCTTATCGCCCGGAAGGTGCGCGACGCGATTTGCCAAGTTTGGATATAATTTATAACGCGTCAGGAGCAAACCCGCCCGGCTTGTGAGCCAACCGTTAGGCGTCATTAATATCAGGACTTTCGATAAAACGGGACAAAACCACCATATCTGCCGGTCAAACTGCTTCAAAAACCCCAATATATGGGGTCTCAGAGAAAGTCCTGTAATATATAGCAAAGAGGTATTAGAGAAACGCATGAGTCGATCAAAAAGTAGAATGCGGTTATTTTTATCTTACTCGCGAAATGATCAACCATTTGTTAAACGACTTGCTAAGTCGTTGGATAGACATGGCTTTTTACCAGATTGGGATCAGTCAGATACTGATCCCAACAACATTGCCACAGGTATCTCGGCTGAAGATGAGTGGTGGTCACGATTGCAAGAAATGATTGGTGCGGCGGATGCTATGATCTTCGTTGTCTCTCCTGATTCTGCTGCATCATCTGTGTGTGATGAAGAAATTGCATATGCGCGAGCCCTTGAAAAGCGTATTATCCCGATCCTTTGTCGATCGATTGATTATCGCAAAGCACCCCCGCGACTAGCGGCAATTAATGTGAAAATATCATTTGTAGAGGATGGGACAGATCCGTATGACAAGGCGCTCAGTCAACTTGTAAAAGCACTAGAGCAAGATGCAGGCTGGTTACGAGAGGCTGCTCGACTCACCCAAGCCGCTAATGAATGGGATAAGAGCGGAAGAGAAATTGACAGGCTTCTCCAAGGAACAGAGATCATCGAGGCTGAAAGGTGGGCAGCTAACCGACCTGCTATTTCCCCCAGGATTTCAAAAGTGATACTTGAGTATATAGAGAAAAGCCGCGATGCCGAGGAAGAACGCCGTATAATAAGCGACGTAGAACGCGCGCGGTTTCAGGAAATTGACCGAGTAACCCGAGAATTGTTAGAAGAGGAATTGATAGTTCGAGAATCAAAACCAAAACCTTCTCACGGAGGAGTTGCAGATGAGATGGAGTCGCATAAGGAGTTGATCCGGTCTTTACTTGGTCTTCAGATCAATTGGCACCCTCAGTCAGCTCAGCACATAGCTTCCACTGGAGCCAGGGACGGTTACGCGGAAGTTTATGAATTTCCGTGTTGCGGTATCAAGGTGAAGGATTATCTTAGTACTTCAAACGATGATGCCCCATCGCGGTTCAGAGCCGACGGTTGTCGGGAAATTCCAAAGTCAATTCGGTATGAATCATTGAACCCAAAAAATCCGTTTCGCTCGTCACTGGTACAAGAATACCGTAGGTTAGCAACAAAGAAAAAACAAGAATAAAATTCTCTGATTTCGACGCCTAACCCCGCTCGCAAGCGACCCGCCTTTGGCGGAGGGTATGCGGCGCGAAAAGTGCGAAGTTTGGCTATAATGGAATGGTGGAGACTTGAGCAATTCGGCGGGCGCTTAACGCTCTCGTTAGGCTGCTGGTTTCTCTTTGGCCAGATTGCATTAGTCACCTTTTTGTGATAGCCTTTTCATATCCTTTACATCAATCAACTCACAATCAGAAAATAGGAGGAATCAATGTCTCAATATGAATTTACTCAAGAGCAGAGTAAGGTCATTGGCAACGTTGCCTTGCGCTGCATCGCTAACGCCATCGCGATGAGTCTTTTGGGATTAGTCGGCTTGGTAGGGTCGATTATCACCTGGGGAAAAATATCGACGTTCATTTCCGTCGTTGGTGTCCTATATGGGGTGTTATTTATCATAGTAGGAGTGGCATTTTTTCGCCCATCCGACAACTTCCGGCGAGTTACAACGACGGAAGGCAATGACATTGTAGAGGTCATGACGGCATTAAAAGAATTGCGTACGGGATTCAAAGTGACATCAATTCTAATCATTGTCCTCCTTGTACTAGACGTAGCCACAATCATTTTCTATACACAATAGTGTGAGGTACAAAACGATGGCAGAATACGAATTTTCCCAACAAGACAATGAAGTTTTCGAAAGTCTCTCTCGCTGGACAACAAATATGTCTGCGCTTATTGGCATCGGTGGCATTGCCACTTTGGTGCAATTCATAGCGGGGGATGGTGGCTGGATTGTAATGGTGCAAGGTTTCATGTACCTGGTATTTGCAATCACTGCCTATTTGCCAGTTGATAACTTTAAAAAAATAATCAGTTCTGAGGGCAAAGATATTACCGAGTTGATGACCGCCTTTACTGAAATGGACAAGGGATGGCTGGTGACAAATATTGTTACATCGCTTCTAGTTATTCTGAAGATATTGCAATTGGTGCTGACTGGCAACCCAATTTAGATTGTGTTAGTAAGCACCTTGGCTTTTTAACTAAGGCGGGTACGCTTTAGGGTTTGTCAATTGAATCCAGGGTAGGGTGGTCGCCAAATGAATTTTCTCTAAACGTACAATGGCGATCGGTAAACTCATTGGGGTAAGGAAAGTGCCATTGCGGATGTAGGGATATTTGTTCTGTGATCTATTAGCAGCCTAACCCTGCGTGCAAGCGACCCGTCTATGGCGGAGGGTACGCGGTGCAAAGCTTGGCTATAATGGAATGGTGGAGACTTGAGCAATTCGCCGGGTGCCTAAAGCACACGTTAGTCGGCAACCTGAACATCGCTCGTTATGAATAAAAGCAGTCAGGTTGATGAGGTTCGAAAGGAGGTAGGCTACTGAAATCTTGCTCATTCTGATTGGAAGAAATGAAAACTATCTGTATCATGAACAAAAAGGAGAGAAACATGCTTAGCGATCTTCAGAAGAAAAAGTTCACTCATGGGTTCAATATGTATGACGTTACTGGAGATGGTTTGATGGGTTCTGATGATTTTGCAAGATTTGCCGATAGCTTTGCAGAAATCAGAGGCTGGGAAACTGATTCAGAAAACTATCAAAGGTTAGACTCCGTGGCGCGTGTGTGGTGGGAGCAGATAGAACAATTTGCAGATAGCGATGGGGATGGATTTGTAACATTGGATGAATGGATAAAATATCAAGAAGTATCAGTAGATCAAATCAAGCAGCAAGGTGGGCGTCTGGATATGATCGATCAATTCTGCTATATGCTTTTCGATCTGATCGATAATGATGGCGATGGTGAGATAAGTGTTGCAGAACATGCGGAATTTCAAAAGGCATGGGGATTCAAGGAGAAAGATGAGGAGGCAGTTTTTAAGCGCCTCGACCTCGATGGTGATGGGATTATGAGTCGAGAAGAAGCACTTACACTCCTCTACGAATTCTATCTTAGCAGCGAAATTGAATCACCAGGGAACTTTTTCTTTGGTAAATTTGATTGAAATGCGTGACACACCGATAGAAATCGAATAATTCGAATTGGGGGAGGAATAATTATCTCCCCCAAAGGTTTATCTACGCAACGATTTGATAAGTTATGAGCTTGCCGACTAACCCTGCGTGCAAGCGACCCGCCTCTAGCGGAGGGGTGGCGACGCGCAAAGTGCGCTACAGTTTGGGGTCTGCTTGGGCACACCAGGATGTGTCAGTGATCTTTGATCCAGAAAAACGACAGTTTGTGTTCGAACAGATCCGATCAAAGGAGCGCAAAGGAAAGCGCAAGCCAAGGTTGGAGTCGATACGCCGGGATGTCAAGAATTTATCTAATGAAGATATTACCGGTTTACCTGAAGCATTAGATGAACTAACCCCACACCAATTAATGTTTCCGATGATGATGTGTTACCCTAGTCAGGAGGCATGACTTATTGAAATGAATGAAGGGGCATGAGATTAAGAAAGATAACAGCAGGCGACCGGGCTTGCGCTGGAGGTTAAGCGCCGCGAAAAGTTAGAGAATGGTGTAAGATAGAATTAGTCGAAAAGTTAAGGCGCCGGGTCGCGAGGTTGATTTGCGTTCAAAGGCTTTAGGCGAGCGATGTTAAGGGTCAGCGCCGCCGGGCGCCTAAAGCACTCGTTGGGATGCATCCTAATCAAAACTAAAGTGATATGTCAGATATTCAAGTTCAATTTCTAGGTAGTGGAGATGCTTTTGGAAGTGGTGGGCGACTGCAAACATGTATATATGTTCAGTCTGGTACCAGAAAAATTTTATTAGATCTAGGGTGTTCTGGAATGATCTCTTTTAGGCGCTGGGAAGTGTCACCTGCAGAGATAGATACAATTCTGGTGACTCATTTGCACGCTGACCATTTTGGGGGAATCCCAATTTTTCTTATCGATGCTCACCATATAAGTAAAAGAGAAAAGTCACTAGTCATAGCCGGACCGCCCACCATAGAAAATCGAATACTTCAGGCACAAGAAGTGATGTATCCAGGATCATCAAAGGTGAGATATCGATTTCCATTGAGTTACGTCGAGCTTAGTGGAGCAAAGCCAACACAAATTGATGAGTTGAAAGTAACTCCCTATGAAGTAGAACATGTAAGCGGAGCACCAGCCTACGCAATCAGAGTAGAAACAGATGGAAAGGTCATAACCTATTCCGGAGATACAGAATGGTGTGATAATCTGATATATGCGTCAGAAGAAGCCGACTTATTCATTTGTGAAGCAAACTACTTCCAAAAAAAGGTGAAGTACCATATGAATTATCAAACCCTGATGGAATATCGATCAAAGTTACGATGTAAACGAATGATCTTGACGCACATGGGAGAAGAGATGTTGGAGAGGATCGGCGAGGTTGAAATTGAAGTGGCAGAAGATGGGAAGATAGTTCAAATATGATATCTTCAGATATTGAGTGTAGCCCAACCCCACTTTCAAGTCCCGCCTTCGGCGGAGGGGACGCGGCGCGAAAAGTGCAAAGATTGGCTATAATGGAATGGTGGAGTCTTGAATTTTCTTCTTGGGTTGGTATTGATTGCCGTGGTTGGTATATTGTTTACCCTGGGTGCCCTGATGGCTTTATTCATAGTTCTTACGATCTTATTTTTCGTTACATCCGCCGTAAAAGGTTGGGTCTTGACCTCTGGAAAATAATTTAACCGGATAGTTCCGAATAGGAGTGATTATGTCCCCATTTTTGCAATTTGCAATTGCACTTGTAATTGTGATCACCGCCGCGAAGCTGGGTGGTCTGATCAGCCTGAAATTAGGTCAGCCTTCTGTGCTGGGAGAATTGTTGGCTGGGCTGATTTTAGGCCCCTCGATTCTTGATTTCTTGCATTGGGCACCCTTTACGGACAAACATCTCGGTGATGGGATTGCCCATCTAGCCGAATTGGGAGTGTTGTTGCTAATGTTTATCGCCGGTTTGGAATTGCATCTCTCAGACCTGGCAAAATCTGGCAAAGTGTCGGCTTTCGCGGGCTCCCTGGGGGTGCTTGTTCCCTTTGGAATGGGTTATGTGACCGCGGATATTTTTGGTTTTACAACCGATGTCGCCATATTCACTGGGCTGATTTTAGCTGCCACCAGTGTCA
>CAYTKR010000150.1:0-12447 GCA_964438295.1 uncultured Anaerolineales bacterium | reverse complement strand
TTTTTCAGGGATGGGGAGCATGATTTTTTCCCATTTATCTCAGTTGTTTTGTGACGCCGCAGGTAACCCAGCGACAGGCGCCGCAGCGTACGCTGCGCGGAGTATTGCCTGAGCGAAGACCTCGGCACCGAAGGCGCCCACAATGTTCACATCGGCTTTCTTCTCCCCCATAGCCAGGGCGAAAATCGTGTCGCCGTCCACCATGGTATGCGCCGGGCGGACGGTGCGCGCCAGCCCATCGTGAGCCATCTGGGCGACTTTGTTGGCGCCCTCTTTGGTCAGTTTCGCGTTGGTGGCCACAACCCCAATCACTGTGTTGCCCCTGCTGGCAAACCCCAAGGCAGTTCGTCCTATTAGGGATTTCATCACTTGAAGCGTGTCGGCGAAATATCCTTCAGCGCCGATATGGAGAGGTCCGACATCAGCGGCGCGCGCGCCAGCGATGATCTCTCCGCTGGTTGGATCGATCACATCCCCTAAGGCATTGACCGCTACAATCGCCCCTACGATCACGCCCCCACCGATATCGATGCTGGCGCTGCCGATACCCGCTTTCATGGCTTGAGTTGGTCCCAGGATTTTGCCCACGGTGGCTCCGGTACCCGCGCCGACGTTGCCCTCGGCGGGTGGGCCCGTGGTGGCATTCAGGCAGGCTTGATAGCCCATATCGGGTCCGGGACGCACATCGGCGCGGCCGATGCCTAAGTCGAATAAGATCGCTGCTGGCACAATGGGGACGCGCGCCACTCGTACATCGAAACCCACTCCTCGCTCTTCTAAGTAACGCACTGCACCGGAGGCAGAATCAAGCCCAAAGGCAGAACCACCCGAAAGGACGACCGCATGAACCTTGTCCACCAAATGAAGCGGACGCAAGGCGTCGATCTCGCGCGTGCCCGGCGCACCCCCGCGTTGATCTACTCCCCCCGTTGCGCCTTCTGGACACAGGATCACTGTGCAGCCAGTTAGCGCTTCCATGTCTTGTGCGTGTCCGACTTGGATGCCAGGGACATCTGTGATGGCGTTGTTGAGTTTCATTGGATACTCCGACACCCTAAAGGATTCCAAATCCTTTAGGGTTTTTCAAGTAAGGGAATAATTCTTTTTAATATCTCCGCGGCAACCTCTTCTTTGCTCATTAGCGGCAGCTCTTCTTTCTGCCCATCAGCATGCAATAACGTGACCCTGTTGGTTTCGACGGCGAAACCCGCGTCGCTGGCGCTGATATCGTTGGCAGCGATGAAGTCCAACCCCTTGGATTCTAGTTTGCGTTGGGCGTTGCTTAGTAGATCCTTGGATTCGGCCGCGAAACCGACGGTCACCTTGGGATAGCCAAGATCACGGCGCTGGGTTTTAACGGCAGTAAGGATGTCGGGGGTAGCGGCCAGCTCCAGGGTTGGCATGCCGCCTTTCTTTTTGATTTTGTGCTCGGTATAGTTGGCTGGTTGGAAGTCGGCCACCGCCGCGCACATTAGCAAGGCATCTGCCTTGCGGCAAGCCTCCAAGGTCGAGTTTTTCATCTCGTCGGCGCTGCGGGCGGAGATGAAATCTGCGCCAATGGGAGGAACCAGAGACGCCGGACCACTGATTAGGGTAACCTTGGCACCAACGTCTATTGCTGCCTGAGCTAGGGCAAAACCCTGCCGGCCAGAGGCGCGGTTAGTCAGGTAGCGCACCGGGTCGAGATCTTCCTGCGTTGCTCCGGCCGTCACGACCACATGCTGGCCTTTTAGTTGTCCATCGCGAGAAAGCTGATGGCGTACATGGCCAAGGATATCCATGGGCTCTGTCATGCGCCCCTTGGCAACCAATCCCGAGGCTAGGTGGCCCTCTTCGGGCCCAATGATCACTGCGCCGCGTTCGACCAGGGTGTGTACATTTGCCTGAGTAGCAGCATGGCCGAACATGCCTGCGTCCATCGCAGGGGCAATCAGTAACGGCGCTCGCTCTGGTCCCGTACCTAAAGCCAGGGCTGTCAAGCTGAGAAGATCGTCTGCGCTGCCTTGGGCCAATTTACTCATCGTTTGGGCTGTAGCCGGTGCGATGAGCAACAGATCGGCTTCGTGGGCCAGACCGACGTGCAGCACGTGAGCTTGCGCTCCCCATAGATCCGAGTCGGTGTAAGCGGGTTGCCCAGTCACGGATTGGAAAGTCAGCGGGGAAATGAATTCAACGGCCGCTTTCGTGAGGATTGTCTTGACTTGCGCGCCGTTTTGGGCCAATTTGCTGGCCAGATCTGCAGACTTGTAGGCGGCGATGCTGCCCGTCACACCGAGCAGGATTTTTGCTTCAAAGAGAGGATTTGATTTCATGACCCCATTTTACATCAAAACTGGAGAGCGCTATTCGTTTCGGTGGTAATACGTATCGATATTGGTGTCAACGTCGGTCTCATCAGCACGGCGGCTCAAATCCAATTCTGACCAGCGATAGCATTGACATGGGAGCCCCTCGAGGCAATTCTGGCAGCAATAATGGTGTCCTTTGTGCATCAGTGGGATCCAGCTAATCTCTTCTCCACATCCATCGCACCAGATTGTATTCTTAGTTCGGGACATGATCATACCTCCAAATTCAAGGTCTACTTTACAATCAGCACTGAACATCCAGCGTAATGCACCAGTTTGCGGGATAGACTCCCTAATAGCCAGCTTTGTACCTGGCTGAGCCCACGCGAACCAGCCACAATTAAGTCGATCTTATTCTCGTTGGTATAGTTTATGATTTGGGTGGCCGCGTCACCTCTTTCCAAAATGCTTATCGCTTCAAACCCCGATGTGCTTAATTGATTTTGGGTTTGGTGGAGTAAATCCTGGCCATATTTTTCGTCAGCGTCTGCCTGTTCATTGAGACGGTCTTCGATATCATCAATTGGGATAGGGGGAGTAACATCCATGCCGGTTGGCCAGGCCTGGGTGGTGAAATCGACCTGATAGATCGGGGGCATTACATGCATTAGGTGCAACGAGCACTGTTTTGGTAGTGGAAACACATTTAGATAGCGAGCAGCACCCCCGGCGTGCTCTGAACCATCAACGACGAGAAGTACCCGTTCTAACCCTGTGTAAGGCGCTCGCACGATGAGAACCGGGCAGCAAGAATACTCCACAACTTGCTGGGCGACTCCACCGAGGAAGATACCCAATGTGCTGCGTAAGCCCTTTGCTCCCACTACGGTGAGACTGGGTTGGATCTCGTCAGCGCGTTGGTTGATGATTTCCGCTGGATAACCAGCGATGACCTCTGTCTGCACTTGGGCCTGGCTCTGATCGAATTGCGCCTTGGTTTGCTCGAGAAGGTTTTCCAATGATTCCGAAATCTGTGCCTGGCGCGGGATCATCACTGAAATTGCCGTGATCTGGCTGTCAGGGGAAAGCGGCAGTTGGGCGATGAATTGAGTCGCGGCGAAGGAATGCTCTGAGCCATCTACGGCTAATAAGATATTTTGATGGATAATCTTTTCTTGAATCATCTGGCGCCTCCTTCTTGCATGTTGATTTAAATGCAATGCCTGACCGATGGAGTCTCCATCAGGTCAGGCATTTTGAAATGCGTCTACTGTGATGAGTGCGTGCCCAGCCCTGATGGCCGGGTCTGATGAGTACAGGACTTACGCAGTTCGTGCATTTCCAAGGTAGGAACCCAACCGCGTTGGGTGTCAAATTGCGCTATGTCCACCCAACTTGGTTGGGCTAGCTACTACACTGTAAACTAAGTATCATAACTTTTTGTTTCTTTTCGCTATGGCCGGTCTCCTGACCGTGCCGGAGTGACTCGGTCGGGAGACCGGTCACAGCAAAATATGCACATATTTAGTTTACGGTGTACTACCCCATGTGTGTAAGTCCTGAAGTAATTGAATTTCTAGTATAACTGTAGCAAAAAATAGTCACAAATTCAAGGATGATTTTTTTGAGAATTAGCCATGAGCTGATAATGCGTGTGCAGATTAACAAAACAGTTAGGTGGTACTAGAGTTCCTTGTGTGGAATTTAGGCCTGTGCTAGACTATTTTTAGCTTATGATGTCCGATTCGGGGATGTTTCGAGAGGCCCTAGAGGCAATTGAAAAGAACCAACGGGTCAGGGCGCGAGACCTTCTGACGCGTCTTTTACGTGTTGATAAGGACAATGTCGATTATTGGCTCTGGCTCAGTACCGTTGTAGATACTGATAAAGAGCGCCTCTATTGCTTGAATTCCGCCTTGCGTATTGAGCCAGATAACCAGGCTGCGAAGCGTGCCTTGCGACTGATGGGAGAGAGCGTTTCTGGAGATGAAATAAAGCCTGTTCGACCCATTCGGCGAAAATGGGATATCGATCTAGGCGATAAGCAGCCCGAATTGACCGGTTTTAAAAAAGTGCTGGCCAATCCAATAATGAGATTGATCATATTTGGTGGAGCTGCGATTGTGGTGATTGGTTTGGTGCTGGTCGGGATTTTTGCCCCAAAGGGGACAATATTTGGCCCACGTCTGACGATCACCCCCATCCCTTGGTCAGCTACCCCCACCGAAACAGCTTCAGAGACACCCAAGGAAGCCAAAGACACGGCTACGCCACAAATCACCCCCACACCTCAGCCTTTGTGGATGCAACTTGAATCAACCTATACTCCCACGCCAGTCTATGTCCATACGCCTCATCCTCGCAGCGAGGCATATCAGGTTGCCATGCGCGCTCTAGGTCGCGGCGACTGGGAGTCGATGCTTGACTTCATGGAGCAGGTTCAGCGAGAAAATCCTGAATCACCTGATCCTTATTACTACTTAGGCGAAGCCCACCGTAATCTGGGAGATTACGAGACGGCACTTACAGAATATGATACTGCCATTGATTTGGATCCCAATTTCGCACCGGCTTATGTTGGCCGCGCCCAGACCTTATTAGCCCTGGGCGAAGATGTCGCTTTCAGCGCGGATCTAAAAAATGCCATCGCTCTCGATCCGAATTTAAAGATTGGCTACCTAGAACTGGCAGATTACCAGTTGAGCCAGGGTGATGCTGAAGCCACATTAGCCACATTAGAAGATGCTGCTGAATTACTCGCAGGTCACCCTCGTTATCAATTCCTACGGGGCAAGGCATTGTTAGCTCTTCGACAATATGATGAAGCCCTTGTTGCTGCGGAGACGGCATATCAGTTGGATATCACAGCTTTGCCCGTTTATTTACTACTAGGGGAAGCTCTCTTGAGAAATGATCAACCGCAGGAAGCGCTAGGCTATATTCAAACCTTTGGTCTGTACGAGCAAGATGATCCTGATTATTACTCATTATTGGGATGGGTATATTATGAGATTGGCGAAGATTACCAGGTAGCTTTTGACGCCATTGATAAGGCATTTGCGATCGATGAAGAGAATGGATTAGCTTATCAGATTCGCGGATTGTCTGCCCTCGCAATTGGGGAAGCCAATCAGGCGATAAATGATATTGCCATAGCTCGCCAATTGCTGCCGGATTCCTTTGAATTGAGCTTTGGTCTGGCACGCGCATTTTGGGAATCTGGCGATGTCGATAATGCCTATGTACAGGTAAATGCCAGTGAAGACCTGGCGCGCACAGATGAAGATTTTAGCAATTTGTACTATTACCGGGCGAAAATTGCTCTTAAATTGGCCCAGATAGATCGTGCTCGCCTAGATTACCAGGCTTTGCTGGATCTCCCCGAAGGCACTGCCCCTGAAGAGTGGCGCACCGAAGCAGATCGATATCTCAACCCACCCACTGTGACCCCAACACCCACAGCTACTTTGACTATGACAGCTACCTTGACGCCGACATCAACCGCTTCACCAACTTCAACACTAACATCGAGAGCAACATTTACAACCACCCTGACGCCCTCTGCTACGATAACACCACTTCTAACCGCATCCCCCTCTCTCACCACCACACCTTGATCTGAATGGCAATCGGGGGAGAGCGGGTTTGCTGTATGCTCAATGGGAATGCTGCTGCCCGCGAATAGGATAACTTTGAATCAGGAAACTCTAATGCAATGAAAGCCGCCCGACAAGAAAGACGTTTATTTTATCGAGTCCTTTTGATGGCACTAGGATTATCGATTTTGGCGTTGAGCGCTTCGATGGAGATTTCCTTCGACGAGCAAATTTGGGCCGCGATTGCGGTAGTGGGATTTGTCGCCTTCCTGGCAAACTTTCCCCTGACGATATTCTTAGGGGAAATCAACGTGATCTCGGTGGTCACGTTGGCCAGCGGTATGATCTTTGGCATTCCGCAGACGGTTTGGATCATCGCGATTGGCACATTCATTGGATATGTCATCCGTAGGGTTTATCGACCGGTGCCAGTAGATAGCCCCTCGCCTGTCCGTGACTGGTGGTTTGATCTGGGATTTAATATCGCAACCAACATTATTCCGCTTACACTTGCATTTATGATTTTCGGGGATTCGGAATCGGTAGCGGTGATAGCCTCCTCCGAAAGTGTTTGGAAGAATGCCTTCTTGCCGGCAATTGTTTTTGTGATATTGCACGGGTTGCTGCTGTGGTTGAATGGTTTGTTCCGATGGGGATTTTCGTTAATGACAAACCGTGATGATCTGCTATTTTTGCTGGTCATTGAGTTATTGCCGGTACCGCTATTATTGATTGGCGCTGAAGCATATCCCTACGTCGGCAATATTTTCATTATAGCAATTGGGGGCATTCCTGCAGTGATTGCAGTTCTCCTCTATGGTGTTACTGCCGCGCGGGCCGATTTGCAGAAACGTGTTCAAGAACTCTCGACTCTGAGCAATGTCAGCCAGACCTTGCGCTCGTCCTTAAATCTTGATAGTCTCTTAGAAGCAATTCAGGAACAAGTTATGCATGTATTGGGGGTCGACAGTTTCTACGTTGCCCTGGTAGACGTTCAGAAGAATCGGCTTTGGTATCCACTCGCAGTACGGTTTGGCGAACGAGTTTCCTGGACAGCGCGCCGGATGATGGACCGGCTCACAGACCGGGTAATCCGCAATGGTGAAGCAATCATGTTGACTCCCCAGATCCAGAGAGGTCCAAATCCCATTGGTCTACCTCCCAGTGAAGCGATGCCTAAATCCTGGCTGGGAGTGCCTCTGATAACCCCCGAGCGGGTGATTGGATGTTTGGCTGTATTCGAAACCCTCGACGGGGTCGAATTCACCCAGTTCGATCTCGATCTGCTCACGACACTCTCGGCACCGGTCAGCATCGCCATACAAAACGCTCTGCTCTACGATCAGGTTCAGGAGCGCGCCGCCCAACTTGAAACGCTCTATCATCTCACTGGAGAGGTGACCGCCAGCCTGGAATTAGACGCAGTTTTATCTCAGATCTGCCAGGCAGTCGCCCAAGTCGGGGGCAGCCAACGCAGCGCGATCTATCTTTATGATCCTGGGGAAGACAAAGTTCATCTGGCCTCCTATTATGGTCTATCTGAAGAATTTGCCGAATTCAACAAGGAGTTTTCGATCGGCAGCGGACGTCGGACGCGCTGTATGCGCGCGGGAAAGGTGGTTCTGACCCCCAATGTTCCCGAGACTTCTCTGGCGGTGAAGTTGATAAAAGCTTTGCGGACCGATGGAATCCAGGCTTTTGCCGACTTCCCACTGATCACCCCCGACGGCCAGATCGGTTTTCTGTCAGTCTTTCATCCCGAGCCTCATGATTTCTTACAGGAAGAAGTCGATCTATTGCAGACATTTGCTGCCCAGGCAGCCTTAGCGGTCTCCAATGCGCAGTTGCATACCACAACCGATAAACAACTTGCTCGCCGAGTCCACCAATTGGCAATTTTGGAGGCTGTGGGAAGGGAACTTTCTGCGGCCAGCACCTCGGAGCAATTGTTTCAGTTGATACTGAACTATGCCATCGATTTCACACAAGCCCCTTTAGGTGGCATCATTACGTACGATTTCTCTACAAGCCTAGCGACTTTTCGAGCGAAACACGGCTATGATGTAGCGGATATTCTTCCTCTCGATAAAGGGATAACATTAAGAGCGTTGGCCACGGGGAAGGTTATAAGTGTTGGTGATGTGCGTAAAGATGCAGATTATTTTAATGCCACCAGAGGTAAAACCAGGTCTCAACTTAGTGTACCGATCTCCCATGAGGATCAAGTGTTAGGGGTGATCACGTTAGAAAGCTTTGAGATAAACGCTTTCTCAAAAAACGAGCAGGCTCTGGTAGAGCAACTAGCGAACCAGGCGGCCATAGCCTTGGTCAATGCAAATTTATATCGGGATACCCAGCGACATCTTAATGAGCAATCTACCTTATTTCAAGTCACAGCACGTCTTGTAGAAGCATTAGACGAGGCAGCCTGCGTTCAAATATTGTGTCAAGCGCTCAAGGCAGTTGCGGAACCGAATCGACTGGGGATTTATATCTTAAATGAGGACAACCACGCGTATGACCTGGCTCCAGCGGAAGAATGCAGCGATTTGGGCTGGTTGAAAAATGAAGTAGAAGCGCAGGATCTTGTTGATATTCTGAGCGGCGGAATCAAAGTAGTCGTGCTAGATCGTATTGATGATGGGCAAATTTTTCTTACATCTCAGGACGTAGAGGGGTCATTCTACTTATTCCCAATGCGAACTGCTCAACGACCGATCGGATTTGTTCTCCTCAATTTTGATAATGATGGTGAAATCTCCGATAACCTTAGCATACTGATAGAAGCAATCGTAGTACAAGCGGCGATCGCGATCCAAAACGCCCAGTTGTTTGTAGAAACAACTGGGCGACGAGAGCAATTGAGCGCGGTGATCAATTCAGTTGCCGAGAGTATTGTGATGGTTAATTCCGCGGGGGTTGTAACCCTCTCGAACCAGCCCTTCTCGAATCTGGCGGGATTACCAAGTGATCAGATATCCCAAACGCAGTTGAAAGATCTCCCCGATGTTGTCTTGGAGAGGCTAGGGTACCAGCGTAATGACCTACATGCTCTGTTAGAAGAGTTGGCTGAAGGGAATATCCCTGTCTCGACCAGAGATATTTATCAAGTTCCCAATATTGAGGCGATCAGCGCTGTAGAGCGATCTACGCACCCGGTGATGGGGTCGAGCGATCTACCCTTGGGATGGATGATTGTTTGGCGTGATGTGACCGAGGAACACAAGATCAATCAGGAGCGTGAGGCGATTGCAGATGCCCTGATTCACGACCTGCGCTCTCCGATCAGCGCTGTCTTGGGCTCGATCGATTTGTTAGACGAGTCTATTCCTGAAGCTATCCACGACGAATTGATCGATCGCTCACTCCAGGTTGCCAGACGAGGTGCCAAGCGCGTTCTGCGGTTGATAAAGTCATTGTTGGATGTCGCCCGCATGCAATCGGGTCGGATTGAGCTCGAACGTTCAGCTGTTGATCTATCTGTTTTGATACCTCAACTATTGATGGACATTGAGATCATCGCAGACGAGTACAGCATCAATCTCAAGAACGAGGTTACGGATGATATCCCGGTCATTTTCGTCGATGAAGATAAAATATCACGAGTGATCGTAAACCTGCTCGATAACGCCGTGAAATTCTCCCCAGAAAATAGTGAAGTGCGCGTGGTCGCGAATATAGAGGGTGACAGTGTTGCCATCCAAATTTGGGATCAGGGACCAGGGATATCTGAGGAAAATCGCGTCATGATCTTCGAACGATTCTCTCAAATTTCGGGTCAGTTTGGCCGTTGGAGGGGTGCTGGGTTGGGTCTGGCGTTCAGCCGACTAACAGTTGAGGCGCATGGGGGAAAGATTTGGGTGGAGCCTCCGCCCGATGGGCAAGGGAGTGTTTTTACCTTGACCCTACCTTTGCGCTAATTTGAATTCGCATCATAGAATCTGAAAATTCACGGGTCTGATACTTGTTGTAATTCTGTAGTCATCACGACGGTGTTGTAGGGATGCCAGGTTGACATGACAAAATATAACTGAACTCGGTTTCGGTCGCCGCTGGTGTAGCGTTCCATGATGTAGGGCCCGTAGGGAGATCCAGGATCAACTCTGCCTGGGGTGGTGAGGTTATATTCACAGTTGAGATCGAGAAAATGGCTGAAATCCTCCGTCAGGTGCATGAAGCCACAGTAGCCACCATCGGAAGCGGGATCGAAAACGGTCTTTGCTGGACTCCACGGACCCCAGGCGAAATCTGCATTATGCATCTCGATGGAAAGGAAATCACAGTTGTACATGGTGATCCAGCTTTCGGCGACCTCACTGTAGTGGACAGAAAATTCTCCGATGCAACCTTCCGTGTTGGCCTTCTCTTCGAGCGGGATCCCAGCGAACCAGTCGCCCGTTGCCAGAGGGTTGTCGATATCGATTACAGGTTGGGCTTCATCTTCTATTTCGCTCCAGGTTGGAAGGTTTGCCTCATCTAAACCCGCAAAATAGACCAGAGCCAAGGGGTCTTCGATCAGGTCAAATGGAACCGCAGCCAGAAACAGGTCACTTCCCCGGTACTCAGGGCCAATACCGAAAATGAAGAGCCAATCAATTTCTCCTACTTCCTCCAGCCCGGGAACCAGCAGATTGGGAATTAAGTCTACGCTGACTCCGATGAAGCGATTCGTGCTGACCGCATGCAGGGTGTGAAAACTCTGGGCGTGATCGTCTGAGCGTGCCAGGTAAAGTGTTGAGGGTGATCCTTGCGAGTACCAAACATACATCGACTCTCCATTGCTGATGCCCTCTTCTTGCACACCATCGATTTCGAAGCTGGGGTACATCCAAATGTTGGGATTGGTCGGGTGGGCCAAGAATTCGAGGGACACACAATCTGTTGGATCTTCATCCGTAGTGAAAGCCGTGGCATCGGCGGCCATCGGGTTAGGTGCTGAGTTGGATGTACCGTCCACGGGGTCGAAGGGTATGGTCTCTGTGGAAAACGTATCCCCAAATAGGAACCAGAGTTTACCATCATGCTCGAAGGACGCGCCTAGGTCAGTGCCATGAAAACCGTAATTGCTAAAGGTGCGATTTAGTGTGGGAAACTCAGTGGGGGCTACTCCCGCTTCAGCAGCTTTCTGGTAATCGTACTCCCCGGTTAGCTGGCAGATTTTTTGTGTGGAACCTGCCACAACTTCGAAGGCAGTGCTAGCTTCGGCGTCGTTCTCTCCAGAAGATGATCTATGGATATCTTCAGATGTGGATGGGGGATTGACAGCTTCCACAACATTTTCGTTTTCCTCGCATCCTAGACCGGCAGCCAGTACGATTAGTGCAACCGATAGAATTGCGAGATGCCGGCGGTGAAGCGCTGATAATTGCCGAGAAAAGATTTTCTTGAACATGATCTAGCCTCCAATGAAACACATAATGGGAGGAATAGCCCCTTAGATCGATGAAGTCACAATGCTCTATTTCATTATACAGCAGCACTCGAATGAAAGTTGCATCCATGGGACAACTGAGCCTTCTACTCAGCACAATCTGCGTAGGTAGCAGCTATTCAATTAAGGCAAGGCTTTATTGAGGCTAGAAAGGATTGTCAACGGATCAAAGTGTTGGAAATCCCCACTCGTTCTCCAAAGGATATAGGCCGCTTGCTCATCCGGGGTAGCCTGGGAGTCGAAGAATACCATGCTCTCGAAACTGACGTCTGGAGGGCCAATGCGTGTCTCCAAGTGCAGGTGAGCCACGGGGACGACATACCCCGTTTTCCCAACGTGACCTAAGAGCTCACCACAGGTGACTTCGGCACCAACCTCGACCAGGGGCTTTTCGATCAAGTGCGCGTAGAGGTGGTAGAGCGAGAATCCTATCGGCATATCGACGGCGTCGTAAGCATGCCCAGGAAGCTTTTCGTAAGGGGTCTCGATGATCACCATGTTGCCATAGGGTAGGCGATCGTGAATCGCTGCTGCAACGCGCCCGGCCATGATGGATTGAACGCCCTCCCCTTCGATGGAGGCGCGGCCAGCGTGGCGATAGTACGCGAAGTCGACGCCGTGGTGGCGTTCGTCTTTGCCAGGCGGTGGTGGGTCATAGGGTTGCGAGATGATCTCGGGCAGTTTGTCGAGTGAGTGCTCTGCGAGAGGCGAGCAAACATAAGACTCGCTATCGACCTGTAAGGTGGGGGATGAGAGGGGAGTGGCGCTGGTCGTGCTTGTCAATAGCGTTGCAGGTAGGGTGTTGGGAGGCATCGAAACTGTTGGGGAAGCAGGATCACCCATAAAGGAATCTTGAGTTTCCTGTATGGGAGTTGTGGAAGATACAGGGATGAGTGAAAGGCTGGGGGCTGAGCTGGCTCTCGGAAAGGGGGTGATTTTCTCCCCTCCTGGCGAGCTGCAGGAAACAAGTCCGACGAAGAAAAACAAGCATGGCAGGATGTTTGCGCGCATAGGGTAATTTTACGCCAAAGTGTGTTGAAGTGCTTGCATGTTGACCCTGATTAGGCTATAATTCTCCCGTTGTCGGGGTGTGGCGCAGACCGGTAGCGCGCTTCAATGGGGTTGAAGAGGT
>CAYTKR010000149.1:0-12521 GCA_964438295.1 uncultured Anaerolineales bacterium | reverse complement strand
AGGAGTCAACGTGGAGACACTTCCAGGGGTCACATCTGCCTCTTCGGCCGCTTGAGTCTGTTCAGCCCCTTCAGCCGTGGGGACGGGGGTCACCAGATTCACTCGGACAACCAAAACTTGCCCGACAAACAGTGAGTTCGGATCTTCTTCCAACGCTTCATTTCTGTTGATGATATCCTCGATGGTGCTGTTGAAGAGTAGCGCGATGGCACCTAAAGAATCTCCAGGCTGGACGGTATATTCGATGGGGGTACCAGCGGGCATGTCTACAGGTATCGGCGTCGCTGTGGGCAATTCGGCCCCAGGTGGAGGGATCAAAACCTCATCACCCACTTTGATGATCGGATTGGCCGGGTCAAGCGCCAATCGTTCCCGGTTGGCTTCAAACAAAACCAGAAAATCCATCTCGAACTTCTCGGCAATGGAGTACAAATTGTCGCCATCCTCAACCACATAGATCACTGGCCCTGATCTCGTCGGACTGGGACTGGGCTCCGGTGTATCCGTTGGTGGTTCTGGTGTTGGGGTCAAAGATGCGGTGGGGGAAGGCGGGATCGGCGTCGGTGTAGAAGTTACCGTCGGGGTTGGCGTCTTCGATGCAAAAATCGCCGCAAGATTTAGTTGCGGCATCTGGACACCCGTTAGCCAGAAAACAATCAAACCAGCGCCAACAACCAACAAGATCCCTGCCAGAGCAAGGACTAATCTAGGAGCGCGCTGTGAGCGTTGCTGACGCTTACGGTATGCCTCAATGACTTCTTGGGGAGATTCTGGTTTGGCCATAAGTTTACGCCTCGAATCAAATTAATTCGACACTGTCGCAGTCTTGGAAAGTTCCGAAAATCGGGGGGGGGCAAGGTGCGGCACACCTCTGCCAGCCTCTATTTTCGGGCGTCGCGAATGCATTATGACATTGTCAAGTTACTTCTTGGTTTCGATTCTACTCGATTTTTGGGAGGTTAGCCAATCGTTGATCGCCAACAGGTATCGAGCAAATCAAGCCTCCCGATACCTGTTGGCGGGGATCTTATGATGCACTAACGCATTACCCCTAAAGAGTCCCACACGGCCCAATCTTGTCCTGAAGAGCCATTAGCCTCCACGACCAGATAGAAGCGAACCGTCTTACCATTGAGGGCATTGAGTTCCAAATTGATCTTCTTCATCACCCCATCGCAAGTTTGAGCCCAAGAGCCTAGTTCATTATATGTGCCTGAACCCTGAATCTCATAATAGATACGGAAAATGGCATCTCCAGCGCCGCAAGATCCATCTGATTGAGCCAGGAAGCCAATCTTCCCTTTTATATAATCTCCGTTACCAACAACATACGGTTCGTAACGGCCAATTACATAACCGTCGTTTACCCACTTGGGGTGTGTTTCGAGGATCTTGCCAGTGATTTTTCCATCTTCCAATTTCTGGTTATCCTTGACCATCGCAAAACCATTAGCATCGGTATCTGGCCCACCATAGTTAATATCCGTATCGCCAACATTTACTAGATCTAATGGCAGGGTTCCAGTGCCCCATTCAGCCGAATCAGCTTCAGCAATAAAATCGAACATGACGCCAGAGAGCTCGACAACCTCAATCTCAACCCAAAATGACTTCGATTGGTCACCCCACCCAAATAGCACCCCGCCTGGATTGCGCAGTTTGAAATAGCCTCGGTAAACTCCCGGTGCATTGGGCGCCACCAGGTTGACAGAGACATCATACTCTGCTCCTGGTGGAACACTGCCGCTGGTCAACTGCACAGATGCCGGGGCGCTCATATTGTCGCCCGACACAAACACCAACTGATAGCCAGAGGTCCATGTGCAAGAACCACCATTCTTCAAGCGCCAAACCTTTGTAAAGGATTCGCCGGGATCCATATCAGTGCCATCTGGTATGGTCACATCGACGGGGTTGCCAAAATCGATATGATCACAAGGGATTGGAGTATGTGTTGGCGTTGGAATGGGCGTATTTGTAGGAGGAATTGGCGTTGCAGTAGGAGGTATTGACGTGGGGCTTGGCGGGATCGGGGTTGGCTGCTGCACTTGTTGTGTGGGCTGTTGAGCCTGAGGGGTATTCTGTACCCCTACAGCAGATTGAGTCATCTGAGCGGCCACCGTCTGGGCAGCCACTGTGTGGATCATTCCAGAAGGCTCCTCTGTGGGGACAGACTTGATAGGCATATTGCACCCACTTAAAAGCACTAGGAGCAGCACTACTCCGATCAGGACCAACATCTTAAGTTTAGCTTGTTGGATCATGGCTTTACTCTCCTCACTAACAGACCAAACTGACAGAAATATACACTGTTACCAGTGTACAACGAGTTCACACGGAGCGCAACTATCGTTACTGTTAGGCAAAGACACCCCCTGACTCCCCATCACATTCAAAGCACTTACTGTTCCCCTGGCATGAATATTATTGAATTACTTTGGGGTGGTTGCCATGGTGAGGGGGATCTGCTTCAGCCCAGAGATTGGCAGCGCGCCTTGCATCGACCAGGGACCCGTCCAGGTGATGGTCACGGGTATTGTCTTTCCGCGCAAATCTTCGTCGGTCTCAACAAAAACTATCTTATTGGTCGGCGTACGCCCTCGCCAGCGACCGCGTACCAACTCTTCGAAAAGCACATCCACAGGTTCGCCCTGATGTCGGGCGTTGATCTCACCAACGATGCTCTCCTGAAGTTCTTCTAGCAGCCTGAAGCGGCGCATTTTCTCATCGGCAGGAACATCATCGACCATGCGGCGAGCTGCCACCGTGCCCGGCCGTGTGGAGTAGCGCGCCAGGTGGGCAACATCCATCTTGAGCTCTGCCAGTAGATCATAGGTCTGCTGGAATTGGGCCTCGGTTTCGCCTGGGAAACCGACGATGATATCCGTAGCGATGGACACATTTGGGATGCGATCCCGGATCTCGGCTACCAATCGGCGGTAATCATCGGCAGTATATTCGCGCTTCATATTTGCTAAAACTTCGTCGTCGCCAGCCTGAACAGGGACTTCGATATGCGGCATCACTTTTGGCAGCTCGGCTACCGTATCAAGGAGATCATTCGTCATCCAGTTAGGGTGCGAAGTCAGAAAGCGGATGCGCTCCAGTCCTTCAACATCATGCACAATACGGAGTAATTGCGCCAGGTTAGGGCCATCAGGAATGTCTTTCCCATAACGATCCACGATTTGACCTAACAGTGTAATCTCCTTGACTCCCTGAGAGACCAGTGAGCGAACCTCGGCATCGATATCGCCAACCGGACGGCTGCGCTCCGCCCCGCGCTTGTATGGGATGATGCAAAATGTGCAGGCGTGGGAACACCCCAAAACTACAGGCACAAAAGCCGAAACTAAATTGCCGCGCTCCTCCTGGGGAAGTGTTAACTCCCCATCCATAAAGGCGAAACGCCGCGAGGTAGCGGCATCTTCCAAGGCTTTACTCTCATCCTGGGTGAGATGAGCGATCAACGGTCCAGGGTCTGAAGGCGGCGAGAAGACATCCACCATGGGAAAGGCTTTCTGCAGCTTCTCATGCCCCTTGACGCCCACCAGGCAGCCCATCAAATTAATCACTGTCTCGGGGCGCTTCTTTTTGACGGGTTTGAGTGAATTCAGTCGTCCGTACGCTTTATCCTCGGCACTCTGTCGCACTACACACGTATTCAAAACAATGACGTCAGCCTCCTCGGCGGTGCGGGTAGAGGAATAGCCCTGCTCCTCCAGGGCAGCCGCCACCCGGCGCGAATCGGCTACGTTCATCTGACATCCAGCGGTCCAAATATGATATTTCATGTCCGATATTATAGCATTGGGGTAGGCAGAAGTCATAACAGATTTAGGGGGCGAGTATTGTATAATTGCATGCTCATAAATTAATTTCCAAGATATATCGAGATAAATGACTGATCAACATCCCCCTATCTGCGATTACGAAGGTTCTGATTACCAGACCAGCTTCTGGGACCAGGGTGGCCGCGCCTATGAAGACCAGGCCGAGGCGGTTGCCCTGCGGCGTTTACTGCCTGAGCAAGGTGATCTGCTATTAGAGTTGGGCGCGGGCGCTGGGCGCAACACCCCCCGCTATGCGGGCTTCGAGCGGGTGGTGCTCTTAGATTATTCCCTGACCCAACTTCAACAGGCCCAAGCGCGACTGGGAAAGAGCGAGCGCTACACCTATGTCGCCGGGGATGTCTACCGGCTGCCCTTTGTGGAAGGCCTCTTCGATGCAGCTACCATGATCCGCGTACTGCATCACTTGGCAGAGGCGCCTCGGGCTCTTTCTCAAATCCGCCGCGTGCTGAAATCCCAAAGCCCCTTCATCCTGGAATTTGCCAGTAAGCAGAATCTAAAAGCAATCCTGCGCTATTTTCTGCGGCGTCAAGATTGGAGCCCATTCACACCGGAGCCAGTGGAGTTCGTGCCGCTAAACTTCGACTTTCACCCTAAAACAGTTCGCTACTGGTTGGGAGAAGCTGACTTTAAAATCGAGCGCCAACTGACCCTCTCGCACTTTCGCATTGGCCTGCTCAAACGAATTGTTCCCACAAAAATGCTAGTCGCCATGGATTCTCTGGCCCAATTGACCGGAGACTGGTGGCAACTGACGCCCAGTGTGTTCATCAAATCCAAAGCGGTTGGACAAGATGCTATCTCCTCCAATGTGGGTACGTTCTTCCGCTGCCCAGACTGTGAGGGCCATGATCTCAAAGAAATTACCCAAGCCTTAAACTGCTCTAGTTGTGGGGCAACCTGGCCTATTGTGGATGGGATCTACGATTTTCGGGGGAAATAATCGAGTACAGGTCTATGGCTGATGATTGAAGATGTCCTTCAGTCATCAATCTATTGTTTCTCTACCACCCAGAAATGTGATAAGCCCAACACCTTTAGCGGTGTGCTCTCCAAGAATTGCAGCACCGCTCTGAGAAAGCGTCCCAAACCCCCAAAGCGGGCAATAACGTTATCGTAAGCTCCGAAGATAATGGAGCGCTCAATGACGCAAATAGGCAAATCGGAAAACAGCAATTCTAGGTTTTTGCGAGAATAGATTTCTACATGAGGGGCTAATTTGTCCCGCCATGCCCGAGGCAGCCAATTTACCAGGGGAATGTTACCGAACTTGTACTCCCCACGCCAGTAGATGCCGTGGGTTTCGAAGGGATAGCCGCGGTTGGGGCAAAAGAGCACCAACATGCCGCCAGGGCGCAAAATCCGAACCATTTCTTGGACAGCTTCGCGGTCATCCTGAACGTGCTCGATGACCTCGTGGCTCAAGATCAGATCAAATGAATTCTCTAGAAAAGGCAAATGTTCTCCAGCGGCATTGGTGATGTGTGATGAATTCTCATGGGCTTCAAGCGCGCGTTCGAAATCGTATTCCAGGCCGATCACGTCTCCCCCTAGCTCACTCAGCTTCTCGACATACATCCCTACGCCACAGCCATTCTCCAAAACGCGGCCGTGCACCCGCTCTTCGGCGGCATCCAAGATCATCTTCAAACGGCGTTCCTGCCCGGCGCGCCAAACGTAGGAAGGTTCGCCGCGCAGCGCGGCTTTGGTAAGATTTCGGTCAGTCATTTGTACTCTTCAGTTTCGCAAACCAGTACCTGATATCCTCACACACTTGGGGTAATTAGCCCAGCCTCGTTGGGCGGAGAATCAGTAAACTGTAAGCCAACGCGGTTGGATTTTTACTCTAAAAATGGTCACTTGTTTATTCGCCATCGTCTGACCATTTTTTATAAAAAGAATTCTCAATCCCCAATCTCACCAGGACACGTCCAACGATATTATCAACAATTTCTTCAACCGTTTTCGGTCGAGTGTAGAAAGCCGGAACGGGAGGAAAAATCACTGCACCGGCTTCGTCAGCCTGAGCCATGAGGCGCAAATGACCACGGTGAAGGGGAGTTTCGCGCGCGACCAAGACCAAGGGACGGCCCTCCTTGAGGGTCACATCAGCGGCGCGAGAGAGTAGATTTTCCGTGTAAGAATTGGCTACCGCGGAGAGGGTCTTAATCGAGCAAGGGATGATGATCATTCCTAAGGTATCAAAGGAACCTGAAGCAATCGATGCGCTGATATCCCCGTGTTTGTAGACCACATCAGCAAGCGCCAGCACATCATCGATTAACCAATCGGTTTCTTGAGTAATTGTCAGACGTCCGGCTGGGGAAATGACCAGATGGGTTTCGATTTCTTCCATGGATCGCAATACTTCCAGAAGCCGGATTCCCAAAATCGCCCCAGAAGCTCCACTAATGCCAACAACGATTCGCCGACATTCTGAGGTGGTGACATCCTGACTCATTTCACACCCCAATGAATGGCAACAACCCCAAACATCACCCGTTTAAAATTGACTTGGCTGAAACCCGCCGTCACCATGCGCGCAGCTAACTCCTCCGCTCGCAAAAAGTTGATCGAAGAATCAGGTAGGTAGGTATAGGCATCTGCATGACCCGTTAAAAGACGCCCCAGGGATGGGATCACTGCACGCATGTGGAAGCGGACCATAGGTGAAAGTAAATTCTCTCGCGGACGGGTGGTATCCAGGGCAACCATGACCCCACCAGGTTTCAGCACGCGATACTGTTCTGCTAATGCCTGTTGGATATCGATCACATTGCGCAGCAAAAACCCGGAGACAACGGCCTCATAAGTTGCATCGGCATAAGGTAACTGTAAGGCATCGGTAGAGGACCAGTGAACACGGCGTCCATATGGTCGATTTCGGCCTAACTGCATCATCGCCAGGGTGAAATCCGCCGCGATGGGGGTTGTTTCGGGGTGCTGTCGAAGGGCCTCGAAAGCTAAATCACCAGTACCAGCCCCGAGGTCGAGAAGGAGGCTCCTACCAGGGGGTAGAGAAGCGCGCCGGATGACCTCACGCCGCCAACGCGCGTCCTGTCCCGCGGTCATCAATCGGTTCATCAGATCATAGCGATGTGCGATACGCGTGAACATCCCCTGAACATATGCGGCTCTATCGGTGCCCGTCAAATGAGTCATGGGGCAGAGTTTACCATGAACCCTAGTTGCTTCTCATGTGGGGAAATGGAAACAGGATGCGAGCGGGTATAGCACCTGTCACATCCTGTTGATTGCGATCAAAAACCAAGGGGGGATTATGTTTGTTCTGGCTGATAGGCCTTGACGTCGGCGATAGCTTTTTCGACATTGACGAAAGGCAACAGGATCAGACCTACTACGAAGAAGAAGATCAAAGAGAGGATTGCCGGACGCAGACTCCCGAAAGCCTGGTTCATGAGGCCAAAGAGGAATGGCCCGATCCAGGACGTGCCCCGCTCGCTGACCTCGTAGAAAGAATAATATTCGGCCTCCTGACCATCGGGGATCATCTGCGCGAACAGGCTGCGGCTGATAGCCTGGCTGCCGCCCATGACCAAGGCAATGAAGGCCCCCAAGATCCAGAATTCAAGCACCCTTGAATCGCCTTTCATGCCGCCAAATGCATAAATGACCACCCCGGACCAGATCACCAGGCTGATGATAATCGAGCGTTTTGCACCTACCCATTGAGCCAGCTTTCCCCAAAAGAGGGCTCCACCGAAGGCGACAAACTGGATCATCAGAATAACCATGGTCAGCGTACCCTGGTCGAGTTCAAGGCCGCCGCGCACCAGTGGGGCAGCCGCAAACGTAGCGGAAACAGCGATCACTGTTTGAATACCATCATTGTAGAGGAAATAGGCCAGCAAGTATTTCAACGTTTCAGGAAAATTTCTGATCTCCCTGAGGGTATGTCGAAGCTGCTTGAAGCCCACTTTGAAATAGGTGGCCCCTTCTGGAAGCTTTCGGGAGGCCCGGCGAGTTTGTAAGCGCGCCCATGTGATGAAGGAGAACCCCAGCCACCACACACCAGCAGAGGCCAAGTTGATGCGAATGGCCAGCCCCGTGGGTACTCCTAATTTCTCGTGAAATTGGTAGAAGATCAGATTTAAGAGTAAAAGCAAGCCGCCGCCTAAATAGCCCATCGCCCAACCATATGACGAAACACGATCGCGTTGATCTTCACTGGCGATATCGGGCAGATAGGCGTTATAGAAAACGATGGCAGCCCCAAAACAAAGATTGGCGATGATGAAGAGGACACCCCCCAACCACCACATCGAATCAGTCACCAGGAATAATGCAATCGTTGCCACGGCACCGGAAATGGCAAAGAGCTGCATCATTTGTTTGCGTCGGTGTGAATAGTCGGCAATGGCCCCCAAAATAGGCAGGAACAGCACTTGCAAGAGCACCGAAAAAGAGACCGCGTAGGGGAAAAAGGAATCAGGCGCTACGGGAATTCCCAAAAAGCGCGCCAACCCATCCGCATGGGCTGCGGCTGCTCCCGCTGCTAGCGATGCCAGGTAAGGACCAAGAAATACGGTTCCAATGGTTGTGCTGAATGCGGAGTTGGCCCAATCATACATGGCCCAACCAAAGATTTCGCGTTTATCATTGACAATGGGCTGTTCCGAAGTAACTGCGGTCATAGCGTCTCCTTTTCGTGTCAAGCAAACTAAACCCCCGAAGATGTTTACCGTTATGTTTCTGGTTTCGGTTTTATTGTATCACCCCTTTTTAGAAGATCATGCCAGAAAAAAGGGTGTGATGGCATCGTCACCACACCCTTTTATTCAGGCGGATATCGACCGCGATCCAAGTTTCTTGATTTATTCACCCACGAGCATGAACTTGGCATATCGACCATGCCATTTGCCCAATAATTTTGCCAGATGCATGGATGTCGTCAGCAATACAAGGCCAAATAAAACCGTCAGAGGTAAGATAGCTTCAGGAATATAATAGTGCACTCCATCGATAGTCCCAATTGGCAAGCCAAAGACAAGCTGCGTGATGGGCATAGCCATAAATGCCAGCGAAAAGGCTATCAAACTGATAAATAACACGAAATAAATCGTGCCCAAGACTCCTTGCAAGAGCATATAAGCAAAGCCCAGCCAGGTAAATTTATCCAACAATTGTGCCTTCAACCGCGCTCGCCAGGTCAGGTTAGGAGGCGAAAAAACTGGCCTGCGCGGCATTCGTACTCCTAATAACGCTTCTACAATGCGGCCTTCCAATAAACCTACTCCCTTTATTGAAATTATAAAGAACGCTGCAAAAGGTAAACCGAAAATGAAGAGTGAAAATGTCACTGCCAAGGACAGCCCCGTCGTTGCCCAGGTGAAATAGATCAAGCCTGTTAAAAAGGCGACAAACATAAATAACAACGCACCCCAGGCGCGCGTATCGGCGTAGACGCCAAAAAATCGACCCAGAAAATTCCCATTCGACTGGCGTCTTTCCCAGCCTAAAGCCGGGCTGGCATAGGTTTCTACAGCTCGGTATGCTTCGGCAATCTCAACAGGTGTACCATACTCATCGATAATCATCTGGATTGCATCATTTTCAGATAGATCAGTTTCTACATCTCGTTCGCTCAAAGCAGTATGCAAATGTTCTTCGGCATCGGCCAGGGCATCGCGAATAATGGCTTTATCGCTGCCCAAAAGCTCCCTACGTAACTGTGATAGATACTCCTTGATTGCTTTATCGGTCATTTCCTTCTCCTTCTAAGATCGCATCAGCGAACAATTTGATGTCTCGCCAAATGGCTTTCCATTCATCCAGGGTTTGCCTACCTGCTTCAGTGATCACATAATAACGCCGCGGCGGGCCCGATACAGAGGGTTCGACAATGCTGGATAGCAAGCCACTCTTCTCTAAGGAGCGCAGCACCGGATAGAGCGCGCCTTGTTTGACGATCGGTTCGGCGTCATTGCCTGGTTCCAACAGCTTGGTAATTTGGTACCCGTAGAGAGGTTCATCACTTTGTTCCATAATGCCAAGCAATACCAAAGAAGTGATCCCAGATAGTAGTTCTTTTTGAAATTTCTTGTTGATGCTTTGTTCAACCATAAATTGCTCCTTCCAATTACATATAACTTTCGTCAGAAAATCATTACGAGCCCACCCAACACATGCGACAGGATAGACCACCAAATCGTCCCAGTTTTCTTCGCCAGGAAACTCAAATAAAAGCCGAAAAATCCCGACCCAATCACCAACCCCCATGGATTGCCACTCGAAGAAACAGACCCTGGGACATAATGCCAGAGAGCAAAGCAGATACTTGGCCAAATGATTCGAAGGAAAACGCTCTGGGGGAAAAGTTCCATATAGACCCCTCGCCACAAGACTTCTTCGAAGAATCCATTTCCAAAAGCCGTCGATACCAGAAGCAGGAGTATCCCAATGCTCGGTTTCTCATATGTCATCCCTGGAACAAGTTTAAAAAGTGCAGCCATGATAACGGGGAATAGCACCAGCAGCGCAATGCTAAACGTCAATTTTTGGGGTTGGATTAGAGTGAAGATGTTCTCCTTGCCGATCATCCAAAAAGAAAACGCCGCTCCCCAAACCAACCAATAAATCACCAAACCAAGGTACCAGCCCAATCTCTCGCCAAGAACGCTTGCGAGCAGACGAAATATCGGGTACATCATTCCCACTAAAACGATTGGGGCCACAATAGCTATGATCTGTTTGCTATCCATCGACGATCTCCCAAAATCCGGATTTTCAGCCTTATTATTTTAGGTATATTTACAAATTACCAATATAATTAACTTAATAATATCGTCAAGTTAATTATATGTCAAGGGGTTTCTAAACACCGTTATTGGGGTTCCCAAGAGCCTTGGGATGATTTCATTCTTCTCTAAGCTCAGCGTGATACAATCACCCCCATTATGTCAGGTTCATGGTCATGGGTAAGGACTGTTCTGCACGTCAGCTTGGTACTATTGATCGCAATTCTGACGCTGCAACGTAGTGTCCTGGAGCCGGGAGATCAAATTGAGCAAGTGCGGTCTTTCACGCGGCAGATCGAATTTGATTATGCCGGCTGGACTCTGCATGCATTGGGAGAGAAGTTCAGTCACATTGGCTTAGGTACAGCCGATTATCTCGACTCTCATCAACAAAGCCAGATCGTTCTAGAATACCTCGACCTTGTTGAAAAAATATTCCTAAACGAAGGGTTTTTAGACGAATATTACAGCAATCCAGAAATTAATGACCCTGAGTCAGCTTCGCAGCCTTTGCGTGAAGAACTTGATCGCCTCTACCTGCGGCGCAGTTACCTGGCTCCACTGGCTGAGTCCATCTTTCAAAATCAAATCACCACCATCGCTTCCGAACTCGACCTGAGCTTAGGGGGCCAAACCATACCTCCTGCGCTCTATCAGGTTACGCCGCTGCCATTAGCCCTGATCGTCTCCCCACGCGATGTTATCCAACAAGATGCCAACATCTCTATCCAGCACGAGTTCACCACCGACCAGCGCGCTGCTCTTGAAGCCCAAGTTGACCAGAAGCTCGATGTATCATCCTTGGTGGTGAATGTGGGCGGTGTAGGTCTTTATCCGACCATGGTCATCCAAACAACCAATATTAACTGGCTGGCTGAGGTGGTGGCTCACGAATGGATCCACAACTTCCTGACATTGCGTCCCTTGGGAGCCAGCTACTTGAAGAACGCAGCATTGCGCACGATCAACGAAACCACAGCCAGCATCGCCGGCAAAGAATTGGGCGCCGCGTTGATCGAACGCTATTACCCTGAATTCGTCCCTCCCCCTCCCCCAGAGCCAAGCGCAACCCCAGAGTCCACTTCATCCCTTGGTTCCACTCAGGAAAAGGCATTCGACTTCAGAGCAGAAATGCATGAAACCCGACTCAATGCTGATAAAATGCTGGCAGATGGGAAGATCGAAGAAGCCGAAGCCTACATGGAAACTCGCCGTCAGATCTTTGTGGAAAATGGCTACCGTATCCGCAAACTCAATCAGGCTTACTTTGCCTTCCATGGCGCTTACGCTGATCGTCCCGGTGGCGCAGCAGGTGCGACTGAAGATCCGGTTGGGGCAGCTGTGCGTGAGTTACGATCCCAAAGTCCAAGCTTGGCCGCTTTCGTAAAACGCATCTCTTGGATGTGGTCTTTCGAGCAATTACAAGCGGCAATCAACTAAAGTTTCCCAGAAACAATGAAGTTTCCGGGAAACTCAAAAGGAGTATATATGCGAAATAATTTTCTAATCCCAATATTGGTATTGGTCTTCCTATTAGCCGCCTGCGGCGGGGAGACCCAAACTCAGGTCTCAGAGGATGCAGTTCAAAAAATTGATGCTGCACCCGAGGCTGTCGATGCCGAAACTCTCCCCACTGAGACCCCCATTCAGGTTACTGAAGAAGTAGCTGAAGAACCCGTCCCTGTGGAATTTGCCAGCGAGTGCACCCTGGTCAGTTCTCCCATGGATCCTGAAACACCTTACGCTGATCTGTTTGCTGTTACCGAACGTGACTGGGTGATCGGTCCCGAAACCGCCGCTCTGACGATAGTCGAATACGGCGACTACCAATGACCGTATTGCGCTCAAATTGCGCCCGTGTTGGCGCAACTCAAAGTTGATTTTCCTGAAGATGTGCGCATTGTATACCGGC
>CAYTKR010000148.1:0-12588 GCA_964438295.1 uncultured Anaerolineales bacterium | reverse complement strand
CAGCAGTCGGATCTGCGCCGGTCAATTTCCCCAAGGTAAAACTCTGGTTGGCAAATACAGAAGAGGGTATCAAGGCGATTTACAAAGTTTGCACTCACCTGGGTTGTTTGTATAACTGGAGCGACCAGGAGGTCAAATTCATTTGCCCATGCCATGGGTCGCAGTTCGAGGCTGATGGCGCTTTTATTCAGGGTCCAGCGCCCCGAGATTTGGACGTATTTGTGGTCCAGGCTGTTGATCCAGATACGGGGGAAGTGGTTGCAGAAACCCCAGCAGATGGCAGTGCTCTGAATATCCCCGCTGGCAAAGATTATGTTATTCGTGTAGATACAGGGGCAAAGATCACAGGAAAACCCCACTCATAAGAGGCATGTAATGCTCAAATCACTGAATTTCAGCGAACTGCGTGAAAACGCCAAAAAAGCCATCGATGATCGCGTACGAATTATTACTGCCGGTCTCAGCATCAATGAATTGCGCGCCCTGTTGCGTGGTGATCCTCCTACAGAAAAACCCAACCCCCGCTACAAGGTTCACGTCACCAGTTTCCTATTTCACATCCGACCAAAATTTTACCAGCGGGCCAGCACTGTGTTTTCGCACACCTGGCGGTTAGGTTTCTTTACGGTCTTCTTTTTCGGGTTGGAAATCATAACGGGCCTCATCTTGATGATCTTCTACACCCCATCACCTGAAGAGGCTTATAACTCGATCCTCAATTTGTTGAGCAATGTGCCCTTCGGAAAATTGATGCGTGATTTGCACCGTTTGGGCGCAGAAGGCATGGTGATCTTTACGGTCTTACACATGCTGCGCACATTCCTGACGGGTTCATATAAAAAAGAGCGTTCGTTTACATGGCTAACAGGCGTTGTCTTGCTGATAGTCACATTAGGTTTGAGTTTCAGTGGCTATTTGCTGCCTTGGGACCAACTGGCTTATTGGGCTGTAACGATTGGTACCAGCATGGTCGAGGCCGCGCCAATTTTTGGGGACGAGGCCAACCTGCTATTGAGAGGTGCCCCGGACATCGGTGCGGATGGATTGTTGCGTTTTTATTTATTGCACATCGTTCTCTTCCCTGGGATAGCAATTTTGATGCTTAGCGTTCACTATTACAAAGTTGCTCGCGAGCACAGTATTTCATTGCCAGCGAAATTTGAACAGCAGGATTTGCCGAAAGAAGTCACCAAACAGGCTAAACAACGTGTCGATCTGCTTCCGGATTTGTTGACTCACGAGGTTTTTCTGACCAGCCTGGGACTATTCATCACCATCCTGATGACAGCTTTCTTCTACGAAGCGCCATTGGAGAATATCGCCAACCCTCAGCAAACCCCGTTGGACACCAAAGCCCCCTGGTATTTTTGGTGGTTGCAGGGCATGCTCAAACTGGGCGATAAAACCCTGATGGGCATCATCCTACCTACGATCATATTTGGTCTGCTCTTCGTGGTTCCCTACATCGACCGCAATCCCCACCGTGAAGCACATAAACGTCCTCTGGCCGTGGCCATTGGTCTGCTCACGACCATAGTCCTAGTGGTGCTCAGCTATATGGGGCTGCCTGAATACGCCATCGAGACTCCTGCAGCCACGCGCATTATCCAGGATTTAGCCCCCGAGGAAGGCCTGGGAGAGCTTCGAGCAATCCCCTATGACCAATTGCAGCCTGGTACGTACCAGGTCAATGTCTCGGATACAGACGATCTCTGTCCAGAGCTGTTATGGGGCTGCCCTGCGCTGGAAGATGCTTTTATTGATTATAGTGACCGCGTCAATGAGGCGGCTGAAGAAGGTAAGCTCCCTGATGTGGAGGCTGTGATGGTCATCGAAGAATGGCAGGCAGACCTGGTGAAAGTGACCCCACGCATCATTTGGACAGATGCTGAAAGTGGTGATCGCAAGACCTATGAACAGCACATCTTCTTGCATCGCGACCACGACCGCGATCATTAAAAAGGAATCTTATGTCTCGCGTACAACTTGAAATTTTCTTTGGCACAGCCCTGATAGCCCTAACAGGGATGATCCTCCTCTACGTTGGTTTCAATGAGGAAAAGCGCATGAGCGAGTTTGACCGCTATCAATCGGCCCAAAGCATCGAGGTCGGCGCCGAACTCTTCGAGATCAATTGCCGAGGTTGCCATGGCTTACGCGGAGAAGGTGTACCAGGACTTGCACCTCCGTTGAACGATGCCCATTTCTTCACTGCACGTCTCGCCGAGGTGGGCTGGCAAGGTAGCCTCGAAGATTACATCATTGCGACAATATCAACAGGACGCCAGGTCTCGACTCGCCCTGAGCTTTACCCAGGATCTGGCAAACCGGCAATGCCAACCTGGTCGGATAAGTTTGGTGGTCCTTTGCGTGTGGACCAGATCGAAACACTGGCAGCTTTCATTCTCAATTGGGAAGCGACAGCCGTAGGCGATGTGGAGCTGGTCGAGCTGCCGGCGGTTGGTCCCAGCCTGGAAGACCTCGAAGACCCGGTTGAGCGTGGATTGGTGTTATACAACCAAAGTGGCTGTGGTGGTTGTCACGCGATCGAAGGCATCAGTGTTGGAGCGGTCGGTTCGAACCTCACTGCCATTGGCGAGATCGCCGAAACACGCATTGATGGCTACACGGCTGAAGAATACATCCGAGAGTCCATCGTCAATCCCTCTGCCTACATCGTGGAAGGCTTCGACGACCTGATGCTCAAGACCTTTGCCGACACCATCAGCGATGGAGAACTCGATGACCTGGTGGCTTTCTTGCTGGCGCAAAAATGATGCTATGAACCACTCAAAAATTGTCCATCGAATTTTGATCCTATTCCTGAGCGTGTCCATTTTGTGGGGTTCTGCTGTCTTGGCTCAGGATGAGGATGATGAGCAGTGGCAGCTTGGGGCGCAGATTTATGCTCAAAATTGCGCTGTCTGCCATGGCGCTGAAGGCGAAGGACGCGTTGGCGCTACATTGTCGAAGGATTGGCCCTCCATCCGCCCAGACCTGGTTACCAAAGACACCATCGCCAAAGGGGTTGTCGGTTCACCAATGCCAGCCTGGAGTCAGGAGAACGGAGGGCCTCTCTCTAATGAACAGATCGATGCCGTAGTCTATTACATTCTCAGTTGGCAGACAGGGGGCGCACCCCAAATCCCGCCGCAAGACACGGCTACGGCTCGCCCGCAGATTTCACCTGTGCCTGACATTGAGGGTGATCCTAACCAGGGAAGTGTGCTCTACGATCAAAACTGCGCTCTTTGTCATGGTGAGAATGGTGAAGGGCGTTTCGGGGCTACGCTGGCGAAAGCCTGGCCATCTTTCCGTCCCGATCTGTCTATCAAGGCAACTATTGAGCGCGGCGTCGATGGGACGTATATGCCGGCTTGGAGCCAAGAGAACGGTGGCCCGCTCTCGCCCGCCGAAATCGATGATTTGGTGTCCTATGTAATGAGTTGGGATGTGCCCGCCGAAGGTGGTTTCGAAGATGGCACTGACGTAGCCCAGGAGCCCGCATCGGTTTTTGGCGGTTTGACAGGCGTAGTGTTTACGATTGTGGCCTTTGTGTTGTTGATAGCAGCTTTCCTTTTGGGCCAACGCATCAGTCGTGGTAATCGAGAATAATTGATAAGAGTAATTCTATGAAACACTTTATTTTTGCAACCCTGTTAGTCGCCCTCATCACAGTCTTGACAATTTTCGGACTGGAGCGTGTCGAACTTTTGCCCGAACAGGCCAGTTTACAGGCGGTAGGCATCGATTGGCTCTTTGATTTGCATTTCAAAGTGATCGCATTGCTGTTCGCCTTGATCGTTGGCTTCATGCTTTACAGCATCGTGGTTTTTCGCCGCAGGAAAGGCGATACCGAGGACGGCGAACACATCGAAGGAAATACCCCCTTGGAAGTGCTGTGGACGGTTGTCCCTCTGGGGGTTGTGCTGTACTTCTCATTTTTGGGCGCACAAATCCTTGGGGATGTCGAGCGCATTGACCCTCAGGCGCTAGAGGTAGACGTGATCGGTTCCCAGTGGGCCTGGAGGTTCGAGTATCCCGATTCAAAAGTGGTTTCGACAACCCTGGTCTTGCCCGTTGACCAGCAGGCTGTCCTGAACCTCTCATCGAAAGATGTGATCCACTCCTTTTGGGTTCCTGAGTTTCGTGTAAAGCAGGATGTGCTCCCCGGTGATGAGAATATGATCCGAAATCTGCGCATCACCCCCACAGAGACTGGTGATTTCACCGTCCGCTGCGCTGAACTCTGTGGCACACAGCACGCCTATATGAACGCGCCAGTAATCGTCATGCAAGAGGCAGAGTTCACATCCTGGCTGGAAGAGCAAGCCGCTGCCATACCCGATGACCCGGTGGAACGCGGTCGTTTGTGGGCTGAGCAAAATGCCTGCCTGACTTGCCACTCGGCTGATGGGTCTCAACTGGTTGGCCCAACCTGGTTGAATGTCTATGGCAGTCAGGAGACTCTCGAGGATGGCACCACGGTTACCGTTGATGATGACTATCTTTACGAATCGATCACGCAGCCCATGCTGCGCATCGTCGAGGGCTACCCCCCAGCCATGTCTCCGGCACTGTCCGAAAATCTTTCTGACGATCAGATTGCAGATATTATCGAGTTTATCAAGAGTTTAAAAGAGTAAGGCGATGTCACTGCGAGCGCAGCGCAGCAGTCTGCTTCAATGAGCAAGAGATTGCTTCGTCGTGCAAAGCACTCCTCGCAATGACAATACCTTCTGGAGTACTAATACATGGAAGAGAACAATAGCAATAGCATTTTATCCCTGAGTTTGACTCGTGGCCTGGTTGCGCTGGTCATCGGGACGCTGGTAGGCATGGGACTGACCATGCTCATCCGGCTGCTGATGGGCATCCAAGTCTGGAACCCCGAGCCCATTTGGGTGGTCGGTCTGGTGTTTGGTACTTTGGGTTTCATGTACGGTACCGGTTCGGTAGATGATTGGCTCAAATGGGCTAAAGGTGAAGCCACCAGCGACGAGCATCACAGTGATCTCAGCTTGAAGGGATTGAAAAAATATCTGGTCCTGTCCTTCGATCATAAGGTCATCGGCATCCAATATGGGCTCTGGGCCTTGGTGATGATCGCTTTCGCCGGGACCTTTGCGCTGACCTTCCGCACCGAGTTGGCTGCTCCAGATATCCAGTTCTTGCAGCCTGACTTATACAATTCCTTTATGAGTTTGCACGGCATTGTGATGATCATGGGCATTTTGCTGGGGGTGGCCGCAATGTCCAACTATCTTGTGCCATTGATGATCGGCGCCAGCGATATGGCCTTTCCGCGCCTGAATGCCTTTGCATTTTGGCTCAATGTGCCCAGCGGCATCGTGCTGCTGAGCAGTATCTTCTTTGGCGGCTTCGATACTGGTTGGACAGGGTATCCGCCGCTCAGCGATAAAGCTCCATTGGGGATGCAGTTCTTCTTCCTGGGTGTCTACATTTTCGGGCTCTCCTCGATCTTGGGATCATTGAACATCATTGTCACTATTTTCAAAATGCGAGCCCCTGGGATGACCTTGTTCCGCATGCCTATTTTCGTGTGGACTTCGTTAGCAACCTCGTTGATCAGTCTTACTGCTACACAGCTCATCGGGCTTTCGTTCCAAATGGTTATGTTCCAGCGCTTGTTTGGCATGGGCTTTTTCGATCCGGCCCAAGGGGGCAATGTGATCCTCTTCCAGCATCTGTTTTGGTTCTACTCTCATCCGGCGGTGTATGTCTTTATCCTTACCGGCCTGGGCGTGATCAGCGAACTGCTGCCGGTGTTTGTGCGTAAGCCCCTGTTTGGTTACAAGTGGGTAGCGCTTTCATCCATGGCAATCGCGTTGGTGGGTTTCTTTGTTTGGGCGCATCATATGTTCGCTTCGGGGATGGAAACCTATTTGAGGGTACCCTTTATGTTTAGCACGCTATTAGTGGCCGTCCCGACGGGCATCAAGTTTTTTAGTTGGGTGGGTACACTCTGGCGAGGCAAAATGACTTTCGAAACTCCCATGCTTTTCGTCCTGGGTGCCATCTCGATCTTCTTGCTGGGCGGCCTCAGTGGACCTCCCAATGGCACCGTAGCCACCGACCTGTACTTGCACGATACCTACTGGATTGTGGGCCATTTTCATGCCACCATGTTCGGCGGTTTCCTGTTCCCCTTCGTCGCCGCGGTATATTACTGGTATCCCAAGATGACTGGCAGAATGTATAACGAGAAATTGGGAAAACTGCATTTCTGGCTGATGCTGCCCGCTTTCTATGTTCAGTCGCTTGGTCAGATGCAGATTGGCTTGCTGGGGATGCGCCGCCGCATCGTAGACTATGATCCCGCGCTGGGCATCAGTAGTGGACAAATGGCCATCACCATTGCGGGCTTTGTGATCGCGGTCGCGATGGCAATATTCTTCTTTAATTTATTGGATAGCATCAAACGTGGTGAAGTTGCTGAGGCGAACCCCTGGGGCTCGCGCTCCCCTGAATTCCAGCTACCCTCACCGGTTCCAGAACACAATTACGCCGGTCAGCCTTTCGAAGTAGTTGGTGAACCTTACGATTACGGTTTGGCAGACTCAGTGTACACAAACTTAAATCCTGTCCCCGATCCTGCAGCGACAGATTAAGGGACACGGACGCCAGCGGTCCGCTTGCGGCGTCACGGATTGTCCGGAATTGAAAAAATATATCCGTGCAGATCCGTGAAACTTGTACTGAGCATAGTCGAAGTATCCGTGTCCAAATTATTTTTGGAGTATGAAAATGGAAGATAACGGCAAAAAAAGAACTTATCAGATGGGCGTCTTCGTCCTGATTATCCTGGCTGTACTGACCATTGGTGAATTTCTTATCGCCGCGGTTGGCGCTCCCTGGGTTTCGATCTTGATCTTCATCGCCATTCTGAAAGCTTATTATGTGATTACTAACTATATGCACCTGCCGAGGTTGTTCTCGGGAGAGGATGGCCACGAATGAGCGAATCCACAATGGACGCGGCCGGACAAGCTGCGGCCACACAAGCTCCGGGCGCCCAATATCGTTTCAAGTTGGCCAACAACCGTTTAGGATTGTGGTTATTCATCCTCTCGGATGCTTTTGTGTTCGCTGGACTTTTGGTGGCGCGCTTTTACTTATTAGGTGATTCTCGCCCTCACCTAGATCAGACTCTGGGTTTGATTGTAACCTCGATCTTGTTGATTAGCAGTTTCTTCATGAACCGCGCCGAAACGGCTATGGCTCTTGGGGATCGCCAGGGATTCTTGCGTGGCACATTGATCACCTTGATTTTGGGCGTCGTCTTCTTGGTGGGCGTGGTCGGCGTTGAATGGCAGTTGGCCCCTTTCAAGGCTTCAGATGGCGTCATGGGTTCGATCTTCTACATCATGACGGGTTTTCACGCTTTCCATGTGCTCACCGGCGTGATCTTCTTGGCAATAGTCTACCGTAACGGCCGCAATGGTCATTATTCTGCCGAAGAGCACTGGGCTGTCGAAGCCTGCGCTGTATATTGGCACTTCGTCGACGTGGTATGGATCTTCTTCTATCCAGCGCTATATTTGATTGGAACCGTGGCTGGATAATTTCTTAACATCTGTCACCCTGAGCGCAGCAAAGGGTCTCATGGCATTTGAGAAACGACTCTTCGCTCCTGCCAAAGGCAGGTCGCTCAGAGTGACAATGTGTAAATTAAAAATGGGTTCTAAAAATGAAATACACTTGTGAAACAATTATTGATTTACCTCGGGACCGTGTCATCGAACTCTTCGACAATCCAGATAATCTTTCGAAGTGGCAGCCGACTCTGAAATCCTTTGCGCACTTCGAGGGTGAGTTGGGTAAGCCCGGCGCGAAATCACGCCTGCTCTACGACGAGCGCGGTCGCGAGCTCGAGATGATCGAGACCATCCTGGTACGCAATCTACCTGATGAATTCTCCGGCACCTATGAAGCGAAGGGCGTATTCAATACAGTCAAAAACTTGTTCCACGAGGAAGGCGAGAATCAAACTCGTTGGGTGCTGGATACAGAATTTGAGTTCAGTGGTCTAATGAAGTTGATGGGCATATTCATGCGTGGCGCTTTCCCTAAAGAAACTGCCAAAGGGATGCGGCTTTTCAAGGAATTTGCCGAAGGTGCAAATTGATTGAAAAGATCTCTCGCAAAGACGCTATAGCCCAAAGAAACTAATCTGAAATCGTTGCGCCTCTGTGGCTAGGCGTGGAATAACATGAAACAGAAATCGATCATTCAAATTGGATTGGGGGGCATCGTAGGGGTTGTCATTGCAGCCTTGGGCGCGTTCGTATTTGCCAGACCCTATACTTTTCAGGGTTCTGTCATCGACCAACCAGGGGCAGCGGCAGATTTTGCCCTCGAGAAACCAGATGGCTCGACCTTTCGTTTATCTGAGCAGCGCGGCAACGTCGTGCTGCTTTTCTTTGGGTACACGCGCTGCCCCGATGTCTGCCCGACGACGCTTTACGATTACGCGCAAATCATGCGGCGCCTGGGTGCCCAGGCAAACCAAGTGCGCTTCGCCTTTGTCACTGTCGATGCTCAGCGTGACTCGCTCGAACACCTTGGCGCTTATGCTGAGGCCTTCGACCCGCGCATCATTGCATTAAGTGGGTCCGCAGAGGATTTGGCAGCGGTGTACACCGATTACGGGGTCTACATTCAGAAAAATGATGTAGGCAGTGCCGCAGGGTACCTGATCGATCACACCGCGCGTGTCTATGTAGTCGATTCAAATGGGGATCTCAGGTTAACTTTTCCTTTTGGGATGGATGCGGATGACATGGCCGATGATGTCTCTCACCTGGTAGGGGAGGGCTGAAGTGAAAGCCAACCGCAACCAAATTTTTGTGCGCATAGTCATTGTGTTGGTGCTGTCCATTCTTCTGGTGGGCGCTATCAATGAAGGCGCCTTTTTACTTTTGAAAGAGAATAACGATCGCGCCCCTCAGACTGTTGAGCTGGTTATCCCTGATGGCACAGCCGAGCAGATCGCTGCTGGGGAAGCAGTGCCCTCCATCCCCGAAGAGATGGTCTTTGTAAGGGGAGACGTATTGCAGGTCATCAACCAGGATCGCGTCGATCACCAACTAGGGCCAATTTGGGTCCCAGCTGGTTCTTCTGGTAGCCTGGTTTTAGATCAGGCAGAGAAGTTTGCCTATCGCTGCTCGTTTCAGACCTCACGCTATCTCGGATTGGATGTGCGTGTAGGCACTACGTTTAATTCTCGTATTCAAGCTTTGCTGCTGGCGGCTCCGCCAACGGCAGTTTTTTTGTTCATCTACAGTTTGTTGATCTTTCCCATTCGTGGAACGCAACAGAAAGATGTGCAGTTACTTAAAACATGATTCTCAACGGGTGATTATCTTCGTGACATTCACCTTTCGGGAGGGAAACCGTTTGTGATAAAAAATCTATTCAGTCGAAAGTGGATCTTTACTACCATTTTGGCATTGCTCGCCATGGCCGTGTTGGCGCGCCTGGGCATCTGGCAGCTCGATCGCCTCGAGCAGCGCCGCGCCTTCAACGCCCGCGTCCTGGCTCAGACCAGTCAACCTGCTCTCGATCTAAACGCAGAACGCGTGCCTGCGGACATTACCGAGATGGAATTCCGTCAGGTGACAGTCCGTGGAGCGTATGATCACACGTATGAGGTTGCATTGCGAAACCAGGTTTGGCAGGATCGTTCGGGCGTGCATTTATTGACCCCGATGAAGATCGAGGGCAGCGATAGGATTGTCCTGGTCGACAGAGGTTGGATTCCTTTGGAAGATCTCTCCCCCGAAGCCTGGATAAACTACCAGGAACCTGGGGTGGTTGCCGTGAGTGGTGTGATCCGCGCCTCCCAGAATAGCCCAGATATAGGCGCGCGAGTTGACCCCACACCCATGCCGGGTGAAGCATTGACTGCCTGGCACTTCGCAAACGTAGAGCGTATCTCAGGGCAGATGCCCTACGATCTCTTGCCAATTTACATTCAGCAAGCTCCGGACTCTTCCTGGACGGAAATGCCATATCGGTCAGCCCCAGACCTGGTGCTGACTGAAGGTCCACATCTAGGTTATGCGGTGCAGTGGTTTTCCTTTGCTCTCATATTGGGGGTTGGCTATCCCATCTTCGTCCGAAGGGAGAGTATGGAATGAGCTCTCAAAACAGCACTCATGGTCAATCTCACTCTGATCCCCGAAGGGGAGCGCAGCGACCGAAGAGTCTGAGGATTCGATTACACCTGCCAACGCTGCGCCAGTTTCTTCGTGCCCTAAAAGGCACTCAGAATGACAAATTGAAAACTATTTCTTACCATTCCCCCTTCGCAAGGCTCTCCTTAGTTACTATAGGCGCCATGTTGCTCTTGTTGGCGAGTGGTGTAGTCGTTCGGCTCACGGATGCAACCACGGCTTGCTCAGAGTGGCCGCTGTGCCAGCCGGATGCCCTCTTGCCATTGACTGCCTTGGGCTGGATCGCGATTGCCCATCGTTTTGTAGTCGCACTCGTTGGGCTGCTGATGACGGTCCTTCTACTGCGGGCTTGGAAATCCCAGCGCAGCCAGACGGCGGTACTGGTAAGCACCACGGCAGTCGTACTGTTGTATTACTTACAGGTGATGATGGGCGGTATCAAGGTCATGCGCGAATTCCCACTGCATCTGATCATTCTGCACACGTTTTCGGCCACTGCCATTTGGGTGACTTTAACCATCCAGGTGATCCTGGTGGGACTCGCAGGGCGAACGAAAGACGACGAAATTCTCGAAGCATCCCAATCGAAGCAGCGCGTCAATGTCATGCGCGATTTCCTGGCGTTGACCAAGCCGATTGTTGTCGCCCTGCTTTTGGTGACTACCTATGCAGGAATGGTGATTGGCGCCAAAGCCTGGCCCTCCATGGAATTGACGGCCTGGGTACTGATAGCCGGTTTCATGGCCGCAGGAGGCTCTGGTGCGATCAACCAGTACATCGACCGCTATGATGACATCAAAATGCAGCGCACTCAAAAGCGACCCATTCCGTCGGGCCGCCTGACCCCTGGGGAGGGGTTGGCCTTTGGGGTGGCCTTGGTGCTGGTGTCGTTCTATATTATGGCTGCATTTGTCAACTTGCTGGCCGCGCTTCTCACCTTGGCAGGGGCCGTCTATTATGTGCTGCTTTACAGTATCTTTCTGAAGAAAACCAGCGTGCAGAATATCGTTATCGGTGGCGGCGCGGGGGCAATTCCACCCCTGGTGGGCTGGGCAGCCTCAACGGGGAGTCTGAACATCCCAGCCTTGTTCTTGTTTGCAGTGGTCTTCATGTGGACACCGCCCCATTTTTGGGCGCTGGCTATCGTTAGAAGAAAGGATTATGCTCGCGCGGGCGTGCCGATGATGCCAGTAATCCGAGGTGAAAGCGAGACCCGTTGGCAGATCTTTATCTATACGGTTGAACTGGTGGCGCTAACCTTAGTTTTGCCTTTGTTTGGCCTGGGTGGTTCGATCTATCTGGTCTCTGCAGCAGTGTTGGGCGCGCTGTTACTCTACTCTGCCTGGAGAGTTTGGAAGGTGGGCGGTAATAAGATCGCCTGGAAGATGTATCGCCACTCCAGTATGTATTTGGCTTTCCTGTTCCTTGCACTAATGGTCGATGCGCTGGTCGTGGCTTAGGTTTATGTTCCCCCCATACCGAAGATCATCGGGCTGAAGTAAGGCACCAACCAGATAACCCAGACCAATACGCTGAATTTGTGAAAGTTGATGATGGCAGCCTCGTCTTTTTTGATCAGAACGATCGTTGCCCAGACAGCATGTACCAGCATCAGGATGATGGCCAGCATCCCCGTGATCCCGTGAAGATCGAAGGTCAGGCCTCCGGCCATATCCATCATCATGCCGGTCCCCCAGGTATCGCAAACCAAACCCATCCAAAAGAATACCAAGTGCCAGAGCTTTAGTCTCCCGGCGAAGCGCTCGCTCCATACACCGACGGAGTAGAACACAAGCGCCAGGGTGATTATTATAAATGGAAGATTGGATTGGGATGCAGTCATGGTGGCCTCCTAAAATGATTTTCAACTACCCCGGAAACTTATTGTTTCCGGGATAATGATTACTTATTCTTCTCTTGGTTTAAAATCGAGCGATGCTGAATTCACGCAGTAGCGCAACCCGGTTGGTTTCGGTCCGTCATTGAACACATGGCCCAGGTGTGCGCCGCAGCGAGCGCAGGCAATTTCCGTGCGGATCATGCCGAAGCTGGTATCACTCTCTGTGTGAATGGGCGCATCCTCTGTGGCTGCATAGAAGCTAGGCCAGCCTGACCCCGAATTATATTTGGTTTCCGAATCGAATAACTCTGCTCCGCATCCAACACAAAGGAATATCCCTTTTTCCTTGAAATCGTTGAATTTTCCAGTGAATGCGCGCTCGGTGCCTTTCTGGCGAGTTACATAATACTGCTGCTCAGTAAGCTGCTCGCGCCATTCTTGATCAGTTTTTTCAAATTTGTCACTCATGGTTACCTCCAGATACCTGTAAATAATAGAATTTGAACTTGCGCAGTTCAGCGAGGATATTGCTGGGAATAGGGGGTGGGG
>CAYTKR010000147.1:0-12636 GCA_964438295.1 uncultured Anaerolineales bacterium | reverse complement strand
TAACTTCCTGAGTGAAAGTGAGGAGATGTATCTGGTGACAATCCGTCAAATCTGTGAGGATTGCATCGATAAGCCGATTCCGATTCCAAGAATCGCGGAACATCTCCAAGTTCAACCAGTTTCCGTCAACCAGATGGTCAAGAAGCTGGCTGAGGAGAAATTGGTGGAATATCTCCCTTACAAAGGCGTAGAACTGACTCCAAAAGGGCACAAAATCTCGACCAGAATTCTGCGCCACCGGCGTCTATGGGAGGTTTTCCTGGTCAAATCATTGAAGATGGATCTAGATGAAGCTGATGAGTTAGCTTGCCAGTTTGAGCACAACACCACCAGCGATTTGGCTAATCGATTGTCGAATTTCCTGGATAACCCGCAGGTTTGTTTTCACGGGTTACCGATTTATTCCCCCGAGGATGAATATGAAACGGTTTCGGGAATCGCGCTAAGCCATGTCAATGTTGGGCAACCATTTCATACATTGCGAGTCGATACAGATGAAGGCCTCCGTATCTTCCTTGCCGATCAAGGTGTCTCGCCGGGCAAGTTGGGCAGTGTGTTGGCAGAAAATGCTTCTGGGACCATAGTATTGGAAACGGCTCCAGGAAACCGAGTCACTGTGACTAGAGATATCGCCGAAAAAATCATTGTTGAGGAACAACATGCCTGATTACCAAATCCTGTCTAATGTATCTGCTGGGCAAAGCGTCAAACTGGTTTGTGTCGACGCCGGACATCGGCTCACACACCGCTTGGCTGAACTAGGGCTTACCCCAGGTGTGGAATTCACAGTGCTGCAGGTAAATGGCGGCCCGCTGGTTATATCTGTACGCAACTCTCGCATCGCCATTGGTAGAGGTATGGCGGAAAAGATCAACGTGAAATTACTGCCTTCTTCTAAGATGATCGGGGTCAGGCGGTTTTCATGATGAAGCCTTTACTGGTAGGTTTGGCTGGCAACCCCAATGCTGGTAAGACGACGTTGTTCAATGCCATGACTGGTGCAAAACAGCATGTCGGTAATTGGCCGGGGAAAACTGTAGAAAAAAAAGAAGGCACCTTTGAATATAACGGCCGCCAGATTTGCATAGTCGACCTTCCAGGGACGTACAGCCTGAGCGCCTTTTCTCCCGAAGAAGTTATCGCCCGTGATTTTATCGTTCAGGAGAAACCCGATGTGGTTGTTACCGTGGTCGATGCCACCAAATTAGAACGCAATCTCTATTTGACAGTCCAGGTTTTAGAGACAGAGGTCCCGGTTGTTTTGGCCCTAAATATGACGGATGTTGCCGATTCGAAAAGCATTCGAATTCAAGAGACAACGCTAAAAAGTGCGTTAAATGTTCCTGTAATCCGTACTGTGGCGCGCAAAGAATTTGGGCTGGGCCTACTGCTTGATGCGGTCATCGAAGTTGCATCGAGGAATGGCGTATGAGTTCTGTCGAGACTGTCTTAGAAGTGCATGACACCTTCAAAATTGATTATGGGGATGAGATTGAGACTGAAATTGACCATCTAAAGATTGAAATCGCGCATCACCCTAAAATCCAAGAGAAATATCCTCCCCGTTGGGTAGCGATAAAACTGTTGGAAGAGGATCGCGACATCCAGATCAAACTGTTAGCCCTCAATGGTGGATCAACCGTCATCGAAAAATCTAAGCAGGGCATCCATCGACTAAGAGAATTCTACGGCGATGACTTGGATGTCCAGATGGCCGATCGACGTTACCACTGGATCAACCACGTTGTTTGTGCTGCTGTCCAGCAACCAGTAGCCGCTTCAGCGCCCCTTTCTGATCGTATCGACAGCATCCTTACCCATCGTTATGTGGGTATCCCGATCTTTTTCTTTGTTATGTGGACGGTCTTCAAATTGACTGCCGAGGTTTCTGTTCCTTTCCTGGACTGGATCGACGCTGTTATCGGCGGCCCTATTACCAGTTGGCTAGTTACAATCATTGGGGCTTTGGGATTAGGGCAAAGCTGGGTCGAAAGCCTGGTTGTGGATGGCATCATAGCTGGCGTTGGGGGTGTGTTGGTCTTCGTTCCCGTGCTGACCTTCCTTTATTTGGCACTGGCTGTTTTGGAGGATACCGGGTATATGGCCCGCGGCGCCTATGTGATGGATCGGGTGATGAGTGCAATTGGTTTGCATGGCAAGAGTTTCTTGCCAATGCTGGTCGGCTTTGGTTGCACGGTTCCCGCATTATACGCCACCCGTACACTGGAAAACGAAAAAGACCGCATCCTTACGGGCTTGCTGGTTCCCTTTATGAGCTGTGGGGCACGTTTGCCGGTTTACGCACTTTTTGCAGCTGTATTCTTCCCTGCGTCTGCCGGGACTGTTGTTTTCAGCATGTATCTGTTGGGAATACTGACAGCGCTATTCCTCGGCGTGGTGCTCAGGAAAACAGTTTTCCGAAACAAAGAGCAGTCCGCTCTGATCATCGAGCTGCCAGCCTACCGTCTGCCGAATATGAAATCGGTATGGATCTACATCCAGAAGCGCGTGGGTTCTTTTCTCAAGAATGCCACCACCATCATTATGATCACTTCCGTGCTGATCTGGTTGTTGATGGCTATTCCGGTTGGCAAAGATGGGACCTTTACGGAGGTCGATACTGGAAACAGCCTTTTTGCAGCTTTCAATCGGGTTACTGCGCATCTTTTCGAGCCCCTTGGATTTGGAAATTGGCAGGCTAGTGGTGCCCTGGTGACCGGATTTGTGGCCAAGGAAGTGGTTGTCAGCACTATGGCCCAGGTCTATGCCGTGGAAGATGTGGCCGAAGAAGCTGTGGAAGAAACTACCTTCTTCGATGATCTCGGCATGATCCTGACATCGTTCATCCGTGCTACCGGGGATACGATCAAATCGTTGCCGTTGATTATCGGTATCAACTTATTTGAAGAAGAAAAGGAAGCAGAACCTACTACCTTAATGGTGGCTGTACAAAAGGGTTTTGAATCATCCAGTGGGGGACATGCCGCATTAGCCGCTGTAGCTTTTATGGTGTTCGTATTGATCTATACGCCTTGTATGGTTGCTGTGGCAGCCGAACGACAGGAATTGGGCACCAAATGGATGTGGGTCAGCGTGATCGGACAATTTGTGCTGGCCTGGTTGATGGCTTTCGTGGTTTTCCAGGGTGGGTTACTGCTGGGATTGGGTTAAATGAGAGAAAGTAAACAGTTGCCAGTTATCCGTATTCCTGATATGACCTCGAGAATGCAATAATGTTGAATCAAGTATTACATGAAATTGAAAACACCCGTGGCACAATTACGATCGGTGAACTCAGCCGTAAGATAGGGGTTGAACCGACTGCGTTAGATGGCATGATCCAATTTTGGGTGCAAAAAGGGCGCTTGAAATCCGAAGATGATCAGATCAATGGGGCTAGTTGTTCATGTGGGACGGGATCAAATATCTGCCCACCTGTTTCTGAGTGTGTCTTCATTGCCAAAATGCCAAAAACCTATACGAGCAAGTAGGTTGACATACAGTATTCTTAATGTATAATTCTCGCTATTGCGAATATTCGCAATAGCGAGAAATGCTATGTCCCACTGCCACACGATTATCGCCACCCTGAGAGAGCGTGGCTACCGCATAACCCCACAGAGAGAGATGGTCATTGGGATCATCGCTCATTCAGAACGGCATATGTCGGTGGAGGAGATCTTCGCAGAATTGCAGAAGCGTACCCAGGCGACCAATATCGCCACAGTCTACCGCACCTTGGAGATGCTCTGGGAAGAGGGTTTTGCCTGTCGCAATGATCTCAGCGAGGGCAAGATCGTCTACGCTACGCACCAGCACGGACCTCATATCCACCTGGTTTGTCGACATTGTAATCATGTTATCGATGCTGACCCAGCGCTGTTGGCCCCACTGGGTGAAAAACTGCGTTCAGGTTACAGCTTCGATGCCGATTTGCAGCACCTTTCGATCTTTGGCATCTGTGCAAATTGTAAGGAGTAATATGCTATTCTCACCTGCCCCCCTTCACATTCCCGATGGTTTCTTGAACCTGGTTGTTTCACTCATCTTCTGGGCTGCGACCGTGATCATGGTTGGTTTAGCCACCTCCAAAACCAATAAATCCCTGGGAGAAAAGCAAGTGCCTTTGATGGGCATTATGGCGGCCTTCATCTTCGCGGCCCAAATGCTAAATTTCCCGGTGGCTGGTGGAACCTCGGGCCACTTCTTAGGGGGAGCCTTAGCGGCGATCGTATTGGGTCCTTGGGCTGGGATCCTGGTGATGACGGCTGTCGTGGCAGTCCAGGCTTTGCTCTTCCAAGATGGCGGCTTGCTGGTGATGGGTGCCAATATCTTTAATATGGGCATCCTCACAGCCGTGATCGGATTTGGCTTGTACCGTACTGTGGTCGGCCGCAAAAAAGGTGTCCGTCTGGCAGTGGCGGGGATCGGGGCCTGGATAGCGACCATGGCCTCTGCCCTGTTGACCTCACTGCAACTCTGGTTGAGCGGGACAACCCGCTTAGAGATCGTCGTTCCAGCCATGTTGGGAGTCCATGCCTTGATCGGAATAGGAGAAGCCTTAATCACTGTGGCAGCCTTGGGCTTCATCGAAAGCTCTCGTCCCGATCTTGTCGATAGCGAAAAGACAGCTACCGCCAGCGGGCGCGGTTGGATCATTGCTGGAGTTCTGGTTTCTTTGCTGGCAGTGCTCGTTTCCCCCCTGGCCTCTGGCGATCCAGATGGCCTGGAGCGCGTCGCTGTTGACCTGGGCTTCTTGGAGAGTGGCCAAAATTCGCCATTTGAAATCCTGCCTGATTACACCATCCCCATCTTAGGAGAGACCGCTCTCTCCACTATATTTGCCGGAGTTGTTGGAGCCTTGTTGCTGTTGGGCCTCTTGATCCTGATAGGTCGCAACCTTCGCAAAAACCAGTAACCAGTGATCAGTGTTCATTAATCAGAATCCAGTAAGCCAGTAGACTGTGTTTTGTAAACACTCACTGACAACTGACCACCGACCACTTCTTACTATCCATTGAAACCATGCACATCAACGCCTTCGACCACTACCATTTTCACGATAGTCTGATCCATCGCCTGGATGCGCGCGTCAAGGTGCTGGTTACGGTAGGGTTCATTTTGTCGAATGCGCTCTTACCCGATGGCAGTTGGTTGGCTTTTGGGATTGCCTGGTTCGTGTTGTTGTGGGCCAACGATCTCTCACACCTGGGCCTAGACTACACTTTCAAGCGATCATTCATAATATTGCCCTTTGTGGTGGTCGCATTCACGGCTATTTTTTCCCCTTTGGGCGAGCCACTAGCCAAATGGGAACTGGGGTTCGTCACCCTCATTCCCACGGATTTGGGGGTGATACGCTTTTTCAGCATCTTGGTTCGTTCCTGGGTCTCAGTGCAGATGGCAATCTTATTGGTCGCCACTACCCAGTTCCCCGACCTGATCCATGCCTTCGAGCATCTGCGCCTGCCGCGGGTTTTGACCACGATCATCGCCTTTCTCTATCGATATCTATTCGTGCTCACCGACGAAGCCCTGCGCCTGATACGCGCTCGTGATGCCCGTAGTGCAGGCCTGCCCGGCCAAAAGCGTGGCGGAAAACTTGGCTGGCGCGCCAGAGTGACCGGCAGTATGGTGGGGCAGTTATTCACCCGCAGCTATGAACGCTCCGACCGCATCTATAATGCTATGTTGGCGCGTGGGTATGCTGGTCATTTACGCACCCTCAACCCGCATGCCATGCAGAAGCGTGATTGGCTGATATTGATCCTATCGATTTTGGCTTTGTTCCTAATCCAACTTGTGGGATGGATTCGCTAATGCCTGTTAAACACCAACCGACCTATGAGATCCAAATCCCTGAATGTGATGGCGATATCCTTCAAATTCAGGACCTGCACTTCGCTTATCCAGATGGGCACATAGCCCTGAGGGGCGTCAGCCTGAATCTGTGTGAGGGTGAAAAGGTGGCCCTGGTGGGGCCCAACGGGGCTGGAAAATCGACCCTGATGCTGCACCTCAACGGGATTCTGCGTGGGGTGGGGGATCTGTTCGTTGGCGGCCTGCCCATCAGCGATGAACACATCCCGGTGATTCGCGCCCTGGTGGGGGTGGTCTTTCAGAACCCCGATGACCAACTCTTCTCTCCAACCGTTTTCGACGATGTTGCCTTTGGTCCGTTGCACATGGGATTACCAGAAGATGAAGTTTATCGGCGGGTGGATGAAGCCCTGGCTGCGGTGCAAATGAGCGACTTTGGCGAGCGTCTCTCACACCACCTGAGCATGGGGCAGAAGAAGCGCATTGCCATTGCTACGGTGCTGGCCATGCGCCCGCAGATCCTGATCTTGGATGAGCCTTCCGCGGGCCTCGACCCGCGCGCCCGACGCTCGCTGATCGAATTCCTGCGAGACCTTCCTATAACCATGCTGATCTCGACCCACGATTTGCGCATGGTGGAAGAATTGTTCCCGCGTATGGTCATTATGGATGAGGGGGCAATCGTCGCCGACGGCGCAACATCCGAGCTTCTGGCCGACGAGGCCCTATTAGAAACTCACGGGTTGGAAAAACCCTGATAAGGCTGATCAATGCTAAAACCCATTCATTGGAAAACATTTCCGCGCGACTTTCTTGTCATTCAAATTGGTCTCATGCTTTATGGGCTCTCGATCGCGATATTGATCCGTGGCAATTTAGGCACAGGAGCCTGGGCAGTATTAGAAGTAGGATTGGCTCAACTGGTCAACGTGACCCCAGGAACCATGGCCGTGATTTCTGGGTTTGTGGTATTGTCAGGCGCGCTGATCCTGCGGGAGAAGATCGGTTGGGGCACGTTAGCCAACATCCTCAGCATCGGCCCCTGGATGGATTTTCATTTGTGGTATATCCCTTCGGTTGAAGACAATCTGCTTTTGCAATCGACCATGTTGTTAGGTGCGATCTTCATCATGGGGATCGCCAGTGCCATTTACATCGGCGTGGATGCTGGAGCTGGACCGCGCGACAGCCTGATGCTGGCCGTCCACCGCACCACCGGCTTGAGCGTGCGCCTGGCGCGTGCCATCATCGAGGTAACTGTCTTCACCATCGGCTGGTTGATCGGTGGACCCGCTGGGGTCGGCACACTGGTGTTCGCCTTGCTGATTGGCCCAGCTGTTCAACTCGGATTCCGTATCTTCAAAGTTCAGCCCCATAAGTAGTTCGATATCATTCCAATATAGAAACCCGGTTTCTGGCTGAAACCGGGTTTCTATTCCTGCGACTTTGTCTCAGGGTGACAATTGTTCGTTCAACATTTACAGATCATCCACCACCAACTGGCCAAATCAGGCCGCGGTTTTGGGCTCGAAAGAATTTTGGATTATTCCCAATAATTTTACGATTCCCCAGAATATCCCTGCCAGAACGACCACCAGAATGTAGTCAATCGCCGGTATGCGGATGATTTCTAAGAGGCCTTGGATCAGGCGTCCATTGTAGACATACAGCGCCGAAGCAACGTAGACTCCCATGAAGGCCCAGCGCTGCCAGGCTCTTAGGCCTAATCCATAGAGTTGCGTCAGGATGAAGATAGCCCCAAAGCCATAGGCAAACATCGGCCATAGGCCATTGCCTTGGAAGACAGCCACAATTGTCCCATGCACGAGCACGGTAAATTCTTGTACAAAGGTCCAATACTTGTTGACATGCACGCGAGTGAAGAACAGGCTGCCTTGGAGCAATAGCAAGAACATGTAGAAGAAGCCCCACAGGTGGCCGGGGGTCGATACAGCAGGGTGATACCAAAAGGTATAGATCGTAGCCCAGGCAAAGTAGTAGCCGTGATATTTTCTGGCAAAGCGGTTGATCTCTTTAGGAAAGGGCAATTTCTTCCCAAAGAACATTCCCCGGCGGCTGTTTTCCATCACCAAAACCCATACCAGCAAGACGATCACTGATGCCTGCGAACTGAAGATGGAGACGTCTTGGGCCAGACCATCGTACCAAATATGAGTCTGTAGCACGTGTAGCAAAATGAAGACTGCGTTCAATCCCAAGGCCCAATAATTGAAATTGTTCAACCCAGTGGTGTATTTGGCTTTGTTCCTTTGGGAATACCAGATGATCCCCCAGAGGGCAATCTGATGCATGAAATACAAACCCCACGCCGAGAAGCGGGTCCAAAAAGTGGGGTCGGGCAGCTTCCAGAAATACCAGGAGTAGCCTGTATCTGGGAGCAATTCGATATCGGCAAGCAAGGGATTCAAAGCCCAGATCGCTGCGGTGATCCCCAGGCTAAACGCGATCCCCAGCCAAAGAGCCGAGACATCCTTGCGAGTAGTTGTTGTATTGGCCATTTTCTTATCCATTGAATTTTTTGAAGTAAGGAGGTATTGGCATAGCCAATACCTCCTTACTTCAAACTCATTTCTTTGCAGGAGGCAGAGGGATCAGGATCGAAGTGCTGGCCTTATAGGCCTCATACTCCTCTTGTCCGCCCCATTTCTTGTCAGCGCGCCTTTCCAGCATGGGGATGCCGCTGATGCGGGTTAGCAATAGAGTGATAAAAATGGGAGAGATGATCGTCACCCACTGCCAGCCTTGAAGGATGGGTATGGCGACGATGGCAACACCTATCCATAGCACGATCTCACCGAAATAGTTGGGGTGCCGCGACCAGGACCATAGCCCGGTCTGAATGAATTTGCCTTCGTTGGCCGGCTCAGCTTTGAATTTGCTCTTCTGTGAATCAGAGATCACCTCAAAGACGAAGCCAAAGAGCCATACCAGAAAGCCGATGATGGCAAAAGCTCCGAGGGCTAGGCGTCTTTCGGAGGTGATGGCAGCTAAGGCGGCTGCTAGGGAGAAAGATACCCAAATGCCTTGCAGAGTCCAGGTCAGCAAAAACCTGGGGATGGAGGGCTTTAGCTCTCGGAAGCGGCGGTCTTCGCCCGCAGCGTGTACACGACGGTAGAGGAAAATGCTCAGACGTAGGGCCCAAATGACCACCATTCCCAGCAACAGCCAAGAACGGCCATCAACCACGGGGCTTAGGATAACGGCAATGACGGTTACCGAAATGAAAGTGATCCCGCCCATCAGGTCGAAGAATTTCTCGGTTTGTTGAAGGTACGCTGGAATGAAGGCGATCCAATTCATGATGAACGCGACTGCGATGGCAATCCCAAACACTGGGATCCCAGCTACAGTAGCACCGCCCTGGCTGCCTGCCAGGGCCAATCCAATACCTACCAAAATAACGATTGGCAAGGCGAGGAGGGATGTTTTTTCTGCTTTATTCATTTTTTCTCCAAGAAGGTGACTAACACCTTAGTTTAATTTCAATGGCAAATTGCGCAGCCGCTGGCCGGTGAGTGCAAAGACAGCGTTTGCCACTGCAGCAGCAATCGGCCCAATTGGGGGTTCGCCCATCCCAAAAGGCTGATCGCCGCTCTCTATTAGGATAACATCAATTTCAGGTGCTTGTTTCATGTTTAGCAAAGGGTAGCGATTGAAATTATCTGCTGCCAACCGCCCATCTTTAACCTGGACTTCCTCTACCAGGGTGGAACTCAAACCCATGATGATCGAGCCCTGGATCTGGGCTGAGGCGCCATCAGGGTTGATCACCAATCCTGGATCGACCACCGAAGTGACTTTGTGAACCTGGATTTCGTCAGCCTCCACAGAGGCTTCAGCGATTTGGACTGCCACGGTATTCACATCTGTGCTGGTGGCAATGCCCAGGGCGTGTCCTGCAGGTAATGACGTTCCCCAGCCGGCGCTTTCTGCGGCAGTTTCCAATGCCTTGTGCCTGCGTTGGCCGATTTCGTCCGAAGTTAGGTGCGCCAACCGGAATGCTAGGGGGTCGACCTGCGCGGCGAAGGCCAATTCATCAATGAAGCTTTCCAGGGCAAAGGTGTTGGCCAGTAGCCCCAGGCCGCGCCACCATCCAGTTGCCAGAGGGAGCTCAGGAAGCCAGGCGGTGGTACTTTTATGGGGGATATCGTAGGAGATCATGGCACCGCGCCAGGCGCCGAAATCTGCACCCAGGATGGCTTTGAATGCGCCTGGCAAGAAGGGAAAGGCGACCGCGCCGCTGGCTTGTTGGTGCTCCAGGACAGCGATTGCCTGCCCGTCTAAAGCGCCTCTGAACGTGTGATGAGTGGGCGGCCGCAGAAATCCGTTGCGAAAATCCTCAGGGCGCGTCCACCCAATGTGCACCGGTCGTCCTACCGCGGCCGAAAGCCGGGCAGCTTCGATAGCCGCTTCGGTGCCGATCTTGCGGCCGAACCCGCCGCCCAAATACGTCGGGGTGACAAATATCTCTTCTTCCTTGCGGTTGATGGCTTTGGCAATGGACTCTCGCAGACGTACTGGGAACTGGGTCGCGGCCCAAACGTCCACGCGTTCGGGTTTAACATCCGCGGTGGCTGCCTGGGGTTCCAGATGGGCGTGGTAGGCCATCGGGGTGCGGTACTCCGCCTCGATGACCGCGGACCCTGCCAAACCTTGTTCGGGATCGCCTTCTTTCTGAATCTGCACACCTTTTCCCTGACCCACTGTTACCAACGCATCGATATCGGCCTGCTGCCAGATTTTTTCGGTCTCCCACTCCAAAGAGAGTGCATTTACGGCGCTGTAGGCCTGCTCTCTCGTTTCTGCAACCACGCCAGCAAAGTCATCCTCGATCACTACCTTAATGACACCGTCACGACTGGCTGCCTCAGCAGGGCCAGCGGAGTTCAGTTGGGCACCAATTTCCTTAGGACGAGCCACCGCTCCGTAGAGCATATCCGGCAAACGTTGATCGTATCCGTAGACCGCTTTTCCCAAGATCTTTTGGCGCAGATCGACCCGCTGCATCGACTTACCAATGTAGCGGAAATCACTGGCAGCCTTGAGCGGGGGAAGCGTTTCAGGGATTTGCCATTCTTGAGTAGCGTTTGCCACTTCACCATAACTGATGCTCTCCTGGCTATCCTTCACCATGAAATGACCATTTTGAGCCGATAGAGCCTCGGGAGACGCGCCGATTTGAAGGGCAGCCTCTGCCCTGAGCATCTCCCGCAAGGTGGCGGCAGCTTCCCTCAGGGGCTGGTACAGGGACGAGACAGAATTGCTTGCCCCAGTGCCGAACCCGTCATCCAACCCCTGGCCAGTTCCGGCCTGGATTACCTCGAGTTGCTGCCATTCGATCTCGAGTTCCTCGGCGGCAATTTGGGCCAGCGCAGTGTGGACACCCTGCCCCATTTCCGATTTGGGGATAAATAGTTTGACGACATTGTCAGGCGTGACCTGGAACCAGGCGGTGGCCTCAGCATCCAAGCCTCCCGGAGCGCTACCCGAATCGAATACTTCGGCGATTTTTAGACGAGCAAACGGCAACCCGACTTTCGTTCCCAGGAGCAAGCCTCCACCGGCCACCCCTACGGCGATCAGGAACCCCCGCCTGGAGAGTTTACGCTGCTTCTTTTCTTTAGCCATTGCCGCTCTCCTGGGCCATGATCTCCGCGGCGCGGGCGACAGCATCTTTGATACGAACATAGGTGCCGCACCGACAGTAAACGTCGTTCATCCCGGCGACGATTTCGGCCTCCGTTGGCGCAGCGTTTTCATCTAACAAAGCCGCGGCGGTGATCATCTGTCCCGACATACAGTAGCCGCATTGCGGGGTTTGGGTTTCAAGGAAGGCTTGCTGTACGGGATGCAGAATTTCTTCGCCATCATCCTGGATGATCCCCAACCCTTCGATGGTGGTGATTTCTTTTCCGGCGACCGTCGCTGCAGGCGTCAGGCAAGAACGGGTTGGTTTGCCATCGACCAGGACAGTGCACGATCCACAGATCCCGGCTCCACAACCATATTTGGTTCCGGTGAGGCCGAGTTGGTCTCTCAGAATCCAAACCAGCATCCGTGTATCTTGTTCTTGGGGGATAGAAAATGTTTGTCCGTTAATAAATAGTTGCATGAGATTGTTTACCTTTCAAGATCAAACGTTTTTATAAGCCGCCAGGGTGCGTTCGCGGGCGAATTTATGATCGACGATAGGTGCAGGGTATCGCGCCACGTTGGTGTTCTTCTCCCAGGGAGCATGAATTTCCGGTGAATTAAGATGGCCCAGTTCGGGGACCCACTTTTTAATATAGTTACCCTGGGGGTCAAATTTTGTACTTTGCAGCACCGGGTTGAATATACGGAAGTAAGGAGCGGCATCGGTGCCTGTGCCAGCCGTCCACTGCCAGCCGCCATTGTTTGCCGCCAGGTCTCCGTCCAGTAAGTTCTGCATGAACCAGCGCTCACCCCAGCGCCAGTCGATGAGCAAGTCCTTCACTAAGAACGAAGCCACGATCATACGGGCCCGGTTGTGCATCCAGCCGGTAGCCAGCATCTGGCGCATGGCGGCGTCCACCACAGGATATCCGGTTTGTCCCATCTTCCAGGCTTCGAATTCGGTGGGATCGTTAAGCCATGGGATCTGTTTGTATTGTGGGCGAAAACTGGCATCCTTTACATGAGGAAAATGGTACAGGATGTGAATGTAGAACTCCCGCCAGATCAATTCGTTCAGCCAGGTCTGGGCGGATCTGCGGGCTTCTGGATCGGATGTTGTCGAAATCGCCTGCTGGGCGTGATGCGCTGCTGTTCGCATCC
>CAYTKR010000146.1:0-12656 GCA_964438295.1 uncultured Anaerolineales bacterium | reverse complement strand
TTCTGTGTAGAGCTACCCGCTCTAACAATTTTGAAGTAAACTTAACAGGCAGATTCGAAAGTGTCTGCCTGTTTGTTTAATCTAAATTAAGAGAAACCCTCGCGAAGAGTTATGCCAAAAAAGGGGTCTGCGGGGTCACCCTGCAGACCCCTTTTTTGGCCTCATTGGTCTTGGTGGGTACTTATCAAAACGGATATACTGAGGAGCATATGAAACATCACACCGGATCGTTGGAAATCGTCACAGGCTCTATGTTCTGCGGGAAGACAGAAGAACTCATCCGTCGCTTGCGACGCGCCACGATCGCGAAACAAAGTGTACAAGTGTTCAAACCAGCCATTGATGATCGCTATGCGGAGAAGAAAGTCGCCTCGCATAATGGCATGGTCTTCGATGCGATTCCAGTAAAGCGTGCGGCAGATATTCTCGACAATCTGGGCGCTGATACGACCGTGGTCGCCATCGATGAGACCCAGTTTTTCGATGAGCAAGTCATCGACATCGTCCAGGAATTAGCCGAACGTGGCCTGCGCGTGATCGTGGCGGGTCTGGATATGGATTTTCGCGGAGAGCCTTTTGGCCCAATGCCCATGTTGATGTCGAAAGCCGAACGTGTGGATAAGCTGCACGCCATCTGTATGGTTTGTGGGGAATTAGCCTCACGTACCCAGCGCCTGGTCGATGGCTCGCCGGCTCGATATGACGATCCAGTGGTGATCGTAGGGGCAGATGAGATGTACGAGGCCCGCTGCCGAGAACACCACCAGGTGCCGCGATAGACATTTGGCGGATTGGAGGAGAATTGTTAACGTACCAAGAATTACTTAAAGAAACCTTGATCGACGAAGAGACCCTCCAGGAGCGAATCGCAGCACTGGGAGCAGAGATCAGCCGCAATTACAGTCAGAAGAGCCTGCACTTAATTTGTATCCTGCGTGGGGGTGTGATGTTCCTCACAGACCTGATGCGTCAGATTTCCATCCCCCACACCATTGACTTCATGGCCATCTCTTCATATGGTGCAGGCGTACGGCAGACCAGCGGCCAGGTACGACTGACCATGGATCTCAAAGATGATATCGGGGGGCGAGATGTGCTGCTGGTCGAAGACATCGTCGATAGCGGCAATACCTTGTCATCTGTATTGGAGTTGCTGTCTCTGCGCAAGCCGGCCAGTCTGAAGGTTTGCACGCTACTCGATAAAGCCGAACGGCGGGAGGTCGATGTGCCCATCGATTACTGCGGCTTTACCATCCCAGACGCGTTTGTCTTTGGCTATGGGTTGGATCTTGACGAATATTACCGGGACCTGCCATTTATTGGGATCGTCGATACCAAGCGATTCCAACCCCCGGAGTAGGATGTTCAATGGGGGAATTTGAAAGGCTTCCTGAATCCCGGGATATTGATCTCGTCCCGTACGCCGGACGCTGGGTTGCCCGCGTGGGAGATCAGATTGTTGCTCAAGGTGGTACGCCCCAGCAAGCGCTGGCGGCAGCCAAAGCGTCTCGCTTCAAAGAAAACCCCGAGGTGTTTTACGTGCCAACAGGATCGCCGTTCAATTTGCCGCCGCTCTTCGAAGTAATCAGGCGTGCCTTGCCCAAAGATGTACCCGCTTATCTGGTAGGAGGGGCAGTGCGCGATATTTTGCTCGCGCGCCCGGTTCACGATTTTGATTTCGCAATCGATGGGAAAGCGCTGCACATCGCTCGTAATGTAGCCAATAAGATTGGTGGCGCATATTTCCCTTTGGATATCGAGCGCGCCACCGCCAGGGTGATCTATCGCGATGATCGCGGGAACCGCTTCCTCTTGGATTTCGCTGCCCTACGGGGTGAGCACCTCGAAGCTGATTTGCAGGATCGCGATTTCACCATCAACGCCATGGCGATTGACGTGCATCAGCCCCAGGCCCTGCTAGACCCCCTCAGCGGCGCTGCCGATTTGCATGGCAAGATATTACGTGCTTCTTCTCCTCAGGCATTCTCTAAGGACCCTGTGCGCATCCTGAGAGCTGTGCGAATGGCTGCGGCTTTCAATTTATCCATCGTCCCTGAGACTCGAGAGGCTATGAAGGCAGCGGTAGATGCTTTAGAGAACGTCTCTCCTGAGCGCTTGCGAGATGAGCTCTTTAACATCTTGGGCACTCCCCGGCCAGCGACATCCGTACGCGCGTTGGATATTTTGGGAGCATTGGAATTTGTGCTCCCCGAACTCCAGGCATTGAAGGGGATAACCCAAACCCCGCCGCATACCCAAGATGCCTGGAATCACACCCTGGATACCCTCGGCCAACTCGAAAACATACTGAGCGTGTTAGGCCCTACACATGACCCCAATGCATCTGGGAGTCTCATCACGGGCCTGGCTACCATGCGATTAGGTCGCTATCGAACCCAGATCGAGCAGTTTTTGGGAGAATCTCTGGTTCCTGACCGCAGAATACGCTCCTTGCTTTTCTTTGCCGCTCTGTACCACGATATCGGTAAACCTCAAAGCCAGCAGCAGGAGAGCGAAACTGGCCGCATCCGCTTCCTGGAGCACGAACGAATTGGTACCAAGATCGTCGCCCAGCGCGGCAAGGCACTGCATTTGAGTAATTCCGAAATCGATTGGCTCAAAACCGTTGTGTTACACCATATGCGGCCAACCTGGTTGGCGAGAGAGACTAAAGGACCGAGTTCACGGTCAATTTATCGCTTCTTTCGAGATACCAAACAGGCCGGTGTCGCAGTTTGTCTACTTTCCTTGGCGGACTTGTTGGCTACTTATGGCACAACGCTACCCCAGCCGCGCTGGGAGAGACAGTTGGATGTTGTCAGAGCCTTATTGAAGGCCTGGTGGGAGCAGCGTGCAGAAAGGATCGATCCCCCTGCGTTACTTTCGGGTAACGATCTCATCAATGAGCTCGAGTTGCACCCCGGCCCGATGATTGGGGAAATATTAGAAGCACTGCGTGAAGCCCAGGCGGAAGGCCAGGTTAGCACAAGGCAGGAAGCACTAGATTTTGGAAAAGATTATTTGGCAGGCTGAAAGGTACTCATAATAAAAAACAGGAGCGAGTGTCAAACTGTGACATTCGCTCCTGTTTTTAATCGAGACGAATAATTCTAGGGGTAAAGCTCTGTTAGCATCGGCTCGTAAAAGCAGCGACATCCATTGGGGTGCGAGCAGCCCTCGATGGGCACAGAGGGGACCTCATCTTTGGCGTACGTACCTTCATTTGAAGCGCAGACAGGGCAGCAATCTGCCGACACAACCAACCTGATATCGCGCACGCGTGGGTTCTCTTGTAGCTTCTTGAGTGCGTTTGCAGGAGCTTGATTGCCTTGTTCGGGAATGTTTTGCACAGTATGCCTCCTGGGGAGAGATATTGGTGATCGACCAATCTCAATTTTACATCATATGCAGCCATTTGTGCGTTTAAAGCGAACATCGCCACTCAAGGCGATGTTTGCTTAGGAGAAGCGAAATGGTCAACGACGAACTAGCATTCAGCTCGCTGATGGATGATTGCTGTGCTGGAGGCCAGTTCTGCGCGCCAAAGCAGTAATCCGAGCTGCGAACAAATTTGGCGAAACGGGTTTCACAAGATACTCATCTGCGCCGCGGTCTAAGGTTTTTTCTACGATACCAGGTTGATCTACAACTGATAATACCAGGATCGGGGCGTTGGTTGCAGCTCGCAATGAATGGTAGGAATGCTCCTTTTGATTCAATGATTGCGGTGAATCTACCACAATTACATCTGGGTTGAAGGCGCGCATCTTTTCAATGAAACCATTCCCAGTATTTGTGCTGCGTACGATGAATCCACGTGCTTTCAGATCATCGAGCGATTGGTTTTGTTCTGCGTGTTCGTCAATAATTAGTACTTTGAATGTCACGTGTTTGCCTCCATAAGGGCGGATATATTATCTCGTAAATTCACTGATTTTTGCCTTACAAACACTTTACAGGGTCAGGTATTATTTCTCTGATCGACACTTGCAACTTGAACAAAGAAAGGATATGATAATGAATAGTACCCTTACTAGAATCTCTCTTTACCAAAACGCTCAAGGTGATCATGAGACTTGGTGAAAGGGGTGGCTCAAAAACATGACGACAGACTTTATTTCTTGCCCTAATTGCGGACAAAAAGTTGATCCGAAAACCAGCACATGTGAACATTGTGGGGCAAATATGGCTGTCGCAGCGATCCTCGCTGAAAAGAAACTGAAAACTCAAACCGGCATTCTGCCTGATTTGAGTCTTTCACCCGAGGTCCTGGTGCCCAGGCTGGGTGATTATCTGGTAGAGCGAGGCTTGCTGAATTCAGATGAGTTGATTCAGGCGTTGGCTTACCAGAATTCGATGAGAGAGGCCGGGCAGGCGAAGTTGATCGGGCAGGCTTTGCTCGAATTAAATCTGATCAGTCGTGAAGCCCTTGATCAGGCGGTTACAGAGCAAATCCTTCAACTTCAGAGTGCACTTCAACGCGCGAACGAAGAGTTAGAAGCCCGCGTTCGAGAGCGTACCATTGAATTGGAGCAGGCACTCAATCGACTCTCCGAATTGAATCAACTTAAATCCAATTTTGTCTCAAATATTTCCCACGAGTTGCGCACTCCCCTAACGCACCTCAAAGGATATATCGAATTGCTGGAAGAGAATGCCCTGGGCGATTTGACATCCCAGCAAGCGGATGCGGTCAGGGTTATGAAAAAGGCCGAGGGCCGCCTGGGCGCTCTGATCGAAAATCTGATCCAATTCTCTGCGTATTCTCGCGATAGCATCGAAGTCAACCTGAAACCGATAAACTTGAATGATATCTTAGGTGGTATTCTCGAGAATGCGAAGCAGCGCTGCGGGGAAAAAGGATTAGATTTGCAGACCAAAATTTCCTCCGACATCCCCCCAGTGATGGCTGATGCGCAGAAAATTCCATGGGTGATGATCCATTTGATCGATAATGCAGTCAAATTTACTGATGAGGGTGGTGTAGTTCAAGTAGGCGTTGTCAATAGTGGTGCGGTTGTAAAACTGTATGTTTATGATACGGGAATAGGCATTGGCCAAGATAAGATCGATGAGATATTTGAACCATTTCATCAATTAGATGGCTCCTCAACCCGCCGCTATGGAGGGACAGGCCTTGGATTGGCTATGGCCCGGCAGATCGTCGATGCCCATGGATCCTCGATAATCGTGCGCTCCAAAGAGGGTCAGGGCTCATATTTTGAGTTCGCGATACCGAAAGCTGAAATTTAAGCACAGTTTCTATGACTTTCCTTGAAAGAAATCTCGGTTCTCCAGGAATTGCCAGGTTGATTCCCCTGAATCTGAATAGTCCTACTGCGTTTCTTAGAGAGTCGAAATCAAAGCGCGAAATATTTATCGGGAAGACTCGCATGCAGGTGATAAGTTTCAATGGAGTCCTGAAAATTCAATAGGATAAAGCGTGTTAGAGATTCAATCTAAATTTAAATCGAAGAAACTGATGCCAGAGGAGTACAAATCTCTTTATGAGATTGGTCGAGTGATCATTCAGGTGCTCGATTCTGAAACTGCACTTAGAGAGATATTTCACCTCGCTCGTCCGGCATTCATTTTCGACAATATCGTGTTATATGAATCCCAGGACGACGAAAAACTGATCCCAACCTATGCGCGCTCTATCGGGCGCGGCAGGTCAATTGAAGCGGACATGGATTGGGGAGAGAGCATCGCCAGAGACGTTATCCACTCCAGGGAAATGGTAGTGCGGGGCGATGTATTTGAATCCGAAGCAGGAGATGATGTAGATCTCCGGTTGAACCAGCGTGACTTTCTTGGATTACCGCTTCAAACGGACGAGCAGATATCGAAGGCGTTGGTTTTTATCCGCTTTGGTGGCCCGCCCTATTTGCCAGAACAAATCCGTTTCGCTATGCAGATTGCCGAGCATGTCGAAAAATTGTTAGAGCGCCAGCAACTCGTCGAACGGGTTGCCAAATTAGAAGCAGAGAGACGTCTTGACCGCCTCCAGGAGCAATTCGTATCTACGGTATCGCACGAGTTGCGCTCACCTCTTGGTTTTATCAAAGGCTACGCCACTTCGCTGCTGCGCGACGATACGGAGTGGGACAACAAAACACGGAGAGAGTTCCTGACGATTATCGATGAAGAGGCTGACCGTCTAACTGAAATCATTGATAACATTCTCGATTCATCCCGTTTGCAAGCGGGTACATTGCCTATGGATTTTCAGGTCGTGCGCCTGGTGAAAGTATTGAACGATTTTGTGCAACGTCGTAGAGCGGGAGATACTGGATTAGACATTCAATTGCAGGCCGAAAAAACATCAGATACGATTGTAGCTGACCCTGGCCGTATCGTTCAGGTGCTGGATAACCTGGTCAATAATGCCGCAAAATACGCCCCGAATTCTAAGGTATCTATATCACTAAAATGGGTAGCGGATCACGCGCATATCGTGGTCAGTGATACGGGTCCAGGGGTTCCTGAAGAACATTTGGAAAATATATTCAAGCGCTTCTATCGTTTGCCGGAACATCGGAGCGCCTCTGGTACAGGTCTCGGGTTATATATTTGCTATCAAATCATTCAGGCTCACAATGGAAAGATCTTTGCCGAGTCGGGAGAAGGGGAAGGGATGACGGTGCATATATCTCTACCTTGCCAACAAGTAGGTCGATCTCAGGAGGATGAAGTATGAGTGCTCAAATATTAGTCGTAGATGATGAGCCTCGTTATGTACGTTTGATGGAGGCCAATCTCGTCAGCGCGGGTTACAAGGTCATTACGGGCTCCAGTGGGCAAGAGGCTGTAGATGCCGTAGATGCTCACAAACCGGACCTGGTCCTGCTGGATGTGATGATGCCAGGCATCGATGGCATTGAGGCCTGCGAACGAATCCGCCGTTTCTCGACCGTGCCTATCGTTATGGTCACCGCGCGCGGGGATGAACGGGATCACGTCCGGGGCTTAGATGTCGGCGCCGACGACTATATCGTCAAGCCCTATTCTGTGACTGAATTATTAGCCCGGGTGAGGGCCGTGTTGCGGCGTGCCCAATTCTCCGACAGCACGTTCCAGCAGCCAATCTTTTCACATGGCAAGCTCAGGGTTGATTTTGCACGGGCAGAGGTATTCCTCGGGGAAACCGAGATCCAGCTTTCTGCTACCGAGTATCGCCTGCTCCTTCAATTTGTACAGAATCAGGGGCGTGTAATGACCTCCGAAGAATTATTGGAAAATGTTTGGGGGCAATCCTACCGAGATGATAAAGAGGTTCTTTGGGTAAGTATCTCGAGGCTGCGCCAAAAACTTGAGGATAATCCGAAGCAACCACAATATATTGTGACCCGTCCTGGTTTGGGGTACACTATGCCTTATCCGGAAGGAATATCAGACCAATAACCGTATCCTCAAAATGGAGATCAACCGCATCTCGAATTGTGTTGTTTGGGCTGCTTGCTGAGAGGAGATCAATTTTATGTCCATGCATGTCGATCATAAGGGCAAATACTTCACAAATGTGATTTCGAAAGATGTTGTTCGAACGGTAATTCAGACACTTACGGTGCGTATCGTCGGGGATATCTATGTGCGACCTGGGGAACGGTTAAAAGACGAGTTGAATAAATCTGAGAAATTTATTGCTGTAACCGAAGCAGTTGTGTTGAATGCTCGCGGTGAAGAGATTTATCGCTCCGATTTTTTGACAGTCAATTTAGACCACATTCTTTGGCTAAGCCCGGCAGATGCAGCAGGGCCACAGGCAGAGGGATAGAACGAATGACCTTGCAGCACCAGGGGTCGCCGAACCAAACTCAGAACGTTGACTTAGATAAGCTAAAGGGCTATCTGATCACAACCCTGACCCAGGAATTAGAGAATAATCCGCCTCCCATCAAGCATAGACAGCAAGCTGCCTACAAAATGATGGAAGAGGTATACCAACGAACCAATCTCAATCTTGCGCCGAGCTTGCGCACCCAACTTTTCCGCGATGTCTTGGACGATTTGCTTGGATATGGCCCCATCCAGTCTTTATTAGATGAAGAGAGTGTTACCGAGGTGATGGTCAATGGCCCCAATGAAGTCTACGTTGAGAGGAATGGGAAGCTCGTAAAAACCAATATCACTTTCAAAAACGATAATCATATTTTGCAGGTGATCGACCGCATCATCCTGCCATTGGGACGGCGTGTTGATGAGGACAACCCCACAGTAGATGCCCGTCTGCCCGATGGTTCGCGTGTCAACGCCGTAATTCCACCCGTCGCCATTGATGGACCCTCAATTACCATACGGAAATTCTCCAAAGAAAAACTAACCATTCAGCAATTGATTGAATTTGGCTCCATCACGCAGGATATGGCAGAGTTCTTAAAGGGTTGTGTGGTTAGCCGGTTGAACATCGTCATCTCTGGGGGCACTGGATCGGGGAAGACTACCTTACTCAACATCCTTTCGAGTTTTATCCCTTCCGATGAGCGCATAGTCACCATCGAAGACGCTGCCGAACTTCAACTCCACCAGGAGCATGTGGTTCGTATGGAGACCAAACCGCCGAATGTCGAAGGTGTCGGAGCGGTTTATATTCGCGATCTTGTAAGAAACTCATTGCGAATGCGGCCAGACCGTATCATCGTGGGTGAGGTGCGCGGCGGGGAATCGTTGGATATGCTCCAGGCAATGAATACGGGGCATGATGGGTCGCTAACCACGGCCCATGCAAATACGCCACGCGATGCACTTTCGCGTCTGGAAACCATGGCTATGATGTCCGGACTCGATATGCCCCTAAAAGTGGTGCGGGAGCAAATTGCCTCTGCCGTGGATTTGATCGTTCAGCAATCCCGTCTCAAGGATGGCACCCGCAAAGTGACCAATATCACTGAAGTCGCCGGTATGGAAGGCGATACCGTCGTCATGACCGATATCTACAAGTTCGACCAAACCGGCATTGATGAAAAGGGCAAAATAATTGGCGAACTTAAACCCACCGGGATCCGACCGTTGTTTAGCGAGAGGTTGACTGCAGCGGGCTTCAAACTCACGCCACAAATGTTTGGAGCGGTTTCTACTGACATGCTAGAAACAAATCGACCACCCTCGCGTCGTCGCCGTAGATGATCGGCTTTAGCGATATATATCAGTTAAAAGTTGGAGTAAAACATGGCTGTCCCAATTGCAATTAAGATCCGAGCGAAAAAATTAGGAGTGCTGCTCCGAGATGCGCGACTGGCAGCAGGGAGGACCTTGAAGGAATGCGGAGACGCCTTAGGCGTGACGAGTAAGAAAATCGCTTCTTACGAAAAAGGCGTCACTTCACCCTCACTTCCGGAGCTCGAGACTTTGGCCTTTTTTTTGGATGCCCCCCTGGATCATTTCTGGGGTGACACTTCGATCTCGCTCGAAAAGACCTTTGATCATTCAAATCTCGATAAGATGATCAACCTGCGCAAGCGCATCATCGGTGCCAAGTTGCGCATGGCTCGCCAGGAAGCCGAAATATCCATGAAAAGCCTTGCAGAAAGTGTGGGTATTAGCACGGGTATGCTCAGGCTCTACGAACGCAGCGAGCGCCCCATCCCATTGCCCGAACTGGAAGGAATGCTCCAGAAACTGGATATTCCCATTGAGGAATTTCGCGACCAAACTGGCCCGGTGGGTCAGTGGGCAGCCCAAGAGAAAGCCATTCATCAACTCTTACAGATGCCGCCCGAATTACAGGAGTTTGTCAGTAAGCCAATCAATCAGCCCTATTTAGAATTAGCCCAACGGTTGAGCGAAATGCAAGTAGACCGGTTACGAGCCGTCGCGGAAGGCTTGTTAGATATCACCTTATAAGTAAATATGCATCAATCGGTAGAGCCCATTTCCCCTCAAATATTGGAAGCCGAAGGAAAAACGGCCTATGAAAATGGGGATTATCTAAAGGCAGAAAGTTCTTTCGCCGCTGCGCAAGCGGGCTACATTGCTCAGGGGGACCACTTGATGGCTGCGGAGATGGCCAATAATCGTTGTGTAGTTATATTGCAAATGGATGACCCTAATGCTGCCAAAGCAGCCCTCGAAGTCGTTGATGGTACAGTTGCGGTGTTCAAAGATGCAGGAGATCAGTCTCGACAGGCGCTGGCTCTGGGTAATCGCGCTTCAGCACTCGAGGCAATTGGAGATCTCGATCAGGCCATAGTTGATTACGAAGAATCTGCGCGCATTTTCAAAGAAATAGGCGCAGAAGATCTGCGTATGGACGTGGTCAAATCCCTTTCGTCTTTGCAACTCAAAACGGGGCGCTCCCTGGAGGCTCTTGCCACAATGCAAGCTGGCGTAAATGGGATTCAAAAACCGAATCTTTCGCAGCGATTGCTAAAACGCCTCTTGTCGCTGCCCGGTCGGTTGATAGGGCGTTAGCCAGGATAGGTTTGTTGCCATGATGGACATGATCGTGAAAAAAACAACAGACCTCAGCCGCATAAACGTCCGGCCAGCCCAAGAAAGTGATCGCCATAAATTAGCTACCCTGATACATTTCAGCCCGTACGTGCACAGGCACCTGGGATGGCGTTCCCCCCTGGATTGGCTGGGAATTGGACCTTATTTGGTTGCCGAAAGAGATGACCAGATCATCGCTGCCCTGGCTTGCCCTCCAGACATTCCAGATATCGCCTGGGTGCGGTTGTTCGCTGTCTCGACTTCCATACCCGTTGATGATGCCTGGGAGATGATGTGGCCCGTCGCAGATCGCCTCCTGGGCGCAGATACGCCTATTGCCGCTCTGCCATTGCAAAGCTGGTTTCAGAGGCTCCTTGAGAACAGCAATTTTACACACGCATATGATGTCGTCATGATGCGCTGGGAAGATCGTGGCCAGCTTATTAAATCGCTTGAATCCAATTTGTTTTATCGCCTGCGCATGATGAACTTCGATGATCTCAATGCCATTCACGACTTGGATAAATCTGCATTCGACCCGGTCTGGCGTCATTCCATCGAGCTCTTGGAGCTTGCGTTTCAGCATGCCACTTGTGCAACCGTTGCCGAAGACCAGTCCGGCATTGTAGGATATCAATTGAGTACTGCCAACAATTCTGATGGACATCTTGCTCGCCTGGCTGTACATCCCCGCGCTCGGCGAATGGGCGTTGGCCACACCTTGGTGCGAGATATGCTGCAAAACTACCGTCGGCGTGGGATCTGCAAGGTGACTGTCAATACCCAAGATAACAATCAGGCATCCTTATCTCTGTATCAGAAGATCGGGTTTGCCAAGACTGGTGAGATATACCCTGTTTTCGAGACGTATGATTAGTTTATGGGTGCCTGGACTCGCTATGTGGTGATCCAGTTTAATTATCGTTGCTTTGCCTCCTGGAGGAAATCATGGTCGAAAGAGAAGACGCCTACATCGTCAATGCCTTGGTGCGACAGGCCTTCGTTGCCGCTCAAGAAGTGATGGGCGAAAATGGTTTGCATGCTGTCTTGCGCACAACCGGCTTGAAGCGATTCATTGGCAATTACCCTCCAGATGATCTAGACCCGGGGATCAAAGCCTCCCAATATGCGCGTTTCAATGAGGCGATCGAGGAGTTCTATGGCCGTGGAGGCCGTGGAATTCTAAAGCGCATTGGAAAAGCGTCCTTCCAATATGGGGTTAACGAGCAGCCCGCGCTGATGGGTCTGGCAGGCATTGCATTGAAAGCGCTGCCTCAGAAGCAGCGTATCAAATTTGTCCTCAACAGTGTTGCGGATGCTCTCAAGAAAAGCAACCCACAAGTCGAAGCCTGGGCAGGCGAGGTCGATGGCAAGCTGATTTATGTCGAAAGGACTTGCGCCATTTGCAATGGACGCAGCAGTGAGAAACCAATCTGTTACCTATATCTCGGGTCGTTGGGTGAGGCGATCAAGTGGGCTACTGGGCTCGATTATGAGGTGCGCGAGACTGCTTGTATCGCGATGGGGGATGAGTATTGTCAGTTTGAAGTAGGGGATCCCATCGGATGATGACTCTGCGAACGGATCGCCAGATACCTAAAGGCTATATCGCCAACTTCCTGAAAGCTGCCGAAGCCGAGATAGGATCCTATTCGTTGCGAATGATCCTGCGTGATGCAGGGTTGGGAGCCGCGACCGATCAAGCGCCGATTGCGGTTATGGATGGATCATTGCAGTCTTCTGAATTTGCCGCTGTCCAGGCTGCGGTGCGTGCCTATTACGGTAGTGGTGCGCGCGGCTCTCTCAACCGCATTGGGCGATTGGCGTGGCAAGGTGCAGTAGCAAATACATTCAAGGGATGGTTTTTCTTCCCCATCGTGAGAAAGCTGATGACTCCGCAATCAGGTTCGCAATTTGCTCTTAACAGGTTGGCAGATCTGATTAAAAAATCCGATGGTGATGTGTCTGTACATCTATTTGATACAGACTTGATCTTCATGGACACCTCCAGCGATGCTACGTTCAATCAGCAAGCAGATAAGCCGATTTGTTGGTATACCGTGGGGATGATCCAGGCTAGCATTGCCTGGGCAATCGGTGAGGAAATCGCAGTCGATGAAATCACTTGTCGGGCTATGGGGGCGGAGGCCTGCAAATTCAAGGTAGATATATAGTTACATATAAATAAACGATTCCGGATCTAGGCTGTTATTTTGGACGCATTC
>CAYTKR010000145.1:0-12666 GCA_964438295.1 uncultured Anaerolineales bacterium | reverse complement strand
CGAACTCGATCTGGCGCGCCGCATCCAGGAGTCGATTTTGCCAAATGATCTAGCGTTGATGGAAGGCTTCGACTTTGGGGCGCGCATGCTACCAGCCCGCGCCGTGGGGGGAGACCTGTATGATTTCATCCAACTTGACCAGGATAATTTAGGCATCTCGATTGGCGACGTCTCTGATAAAGGTGTCCCAGCGGCAATTTTCATGGCACTGTACTGCAGTCTGCTGCGAGCTGAAACAATTCACACATTCTTACCTGAGGAAGTGCTATTCCGAGTGAATCAACACCTACTGGAGCTACACGAGACCAGGATGTTCGTGACTGCTATTTATGGGGTTTTAAACAGGAAATCTTGCCAATTCACTTATGCTCGTGCTGGACATCATGTACCTATCCTGGTCGATGATTGTGGAGTGGAAACCAACCTCGAGCGGGATCATGGACAGTTGATGGGCTTTTTCCCAGCCCCAGATCTTGATGTGCAGACATTGACCATCAACGAAGGCAGCACACTACTGCTGTACACCGATGGTATGTTCGATGTGATGAATGCAGAAGGGGAGAAATTTGGGGAAAACCGTTTGAGAGAGATGGTTTGCGCCAATCAGGGGCGTTCGGCGCAAAATTTATGCGACCTGCTTGTCGAGGAACTTCAGGCGTACCAGGGGGACAGCGCACAGTTCGATGATATGACCCTTGTAGCGATTCATTGTAAATGACCAAAAAATGATACCCCAGGGATGCACAGCATCCCTGGGGTATCATTTTTTGGTACAATTTTTTACTGCTCCCTTAGTTTTGGATTAACCACCTCATCCAGGGTGCGCGCCAGCAAGTAGAACGAACCGCAAAATAGCATGATGGCAATGGCCGGAGCTAACAGCACGTGCCATTGAAGACCTACGGCCCCGCCGCGGAAGTTGTCGATGGTGAACCAGATCATCGTCCCCCAACTGAAACGCAAGCTGCGCTCGAAATAAGAGAGGATGGCCTCGATCATCACTGAGCCGGTGACGATGAACATCATGTTGACGGTGATCAGCGCGGCCAGGTTAGGCAGGATGTGCACGCTGATGATGCGCCAATGCCCTCCCCCGGCGACGCGGGCAGCCAGGGTGTATTTCTTGTTTTTGATAGATAGTGTTTGGACTTTGATCATCAAGGCGAAAGAGCCTAAACCGGCAAAGGCTCCATAGATCAGCCCCACCTGGTACCAGGTCATCTCGAAGATCAGGCCCACGATCAACAAGACCACCGCTGGGGGCAGCATAATGAACACATCACTGAACACCATCAAGATCGTATCGATCAACCCCTCAAAATAGGCTGCGGTCACTCCAACAAGTGTGGCCACCAGAGTTCCCACCAGGGCAGATACGATCCCCACACCAATCGAGGTGCGCGTGGCCAGGGCCAACTGGCTGAAGACATCCCGTCCCTGGTAATCCGTCCCCAATATATGCTTCCCCGAGGGCAGCGAGGGATGGGTAAAATCGGGATCATAGCCTACTATGGGATCATAGATATTTTGAGGCAGAAACTCGGGGATTAGCAGTGGCTGGATCAGAGCGAACAATATAAACAACGTGATGATGATCAGGGCGGTGAGCGTGATGGGGTTTCCAAAGAAGGCTTTCCATTGCCGGCCGCGGTTTCTGAGCCAGAAACGCCAGCGCTTGGCGCGCCGCTGGATGTAGCCTCGCAGGCCAGGGTCATAAGTAGGCAAGGGGTTGATGGGACCAGATTGTGCCATATTACTCTACCCCTTCCGGCATACTAGTGACCTGGCGCGCTTTTCGTAAACGCGGGTCGAGCCAGGTAGTCAGGATATCAAGGCTGGTATGCGCCAGTAAGATGCCAATGGCCACCACTGACAAGACACCCAGCAGCACCGGTAAATCATCGTCTATGGCGGCGCGGATCAGTTCCTGCCCCATTCCATCCCAAAAGTAGAAGTGCTCGATGATGAAACTACCGATGATAATCAAGGGTAAATGGATGATGAAGCGGGTCAGGACCGGGAGAATGGCGACCCGGGCAGCATGCCGGTCGCGCACGCGCACATCTGGCAAGCCTTTAGCCCGCGCGGCGTTGACATGCTCGGAGACAACGGCCTCGCACATGGTGGTCTTCATGATCAACATGGTCTCGCCAAAAGCCAGCAGTATCAGGGTCGCAACCGGAAGCACCATGTGATTGAGGATATCCAGTGCCAGCACCCCCTGGCCACTGATGGTCCAGCCGATGATTACCACCAGGAGAATTCCCGCACCTCCGATCAAGCGCCAGCCCACACAGTTGCGGTGAGCGAATTCGCGCGTCAACCATACCACCACCAAATAGGCTAACGTTCCCAGGACCATCGTGAGCAGCATTTTCTTGATCACATCATTGACAGGAACATCTAACCAGACCCATTTCATGGGGTCGATCAACTTTTCGGGAGGGAACCAATCCAGGGATAGGCCGAAGACATTGATCATCACAAAAGCCAGCCAGGGGGGGAACGAGGTGTAAAACGCGGTACCGCCCAAGGTGGCGGCGAACTCACTCCAGCCCCGTGGGCGCCAGGCAACACGTTTACCCAACCACATTCCCAGTAAGAATCCACCCACGGTCCCCGGGATCAGCAACAGTAGCGTTCGTGGAAGAGTGACGGCGAGGATTTTGGCTACAGGCGTACTGCCCAGGCTGCTCGAAGCCCCGAAATCGCCACGATAGAAAGCCGTCATCCAAGCTACAAACTCTCCCCACCAGGACACTTCTAGAGTGCCCTTTTCTTCTATTGAGTCTGTTGGCGCAGCAGCAGGTATTTCTTGTTGGGCAGGCGTTTCCGATTCTGCGGGTGCATCCGGGTCGACTGGCATTTCGATATCGATGGCGATCTGATTATCCAAGGCCATTTCCGCTTCAACGCCAACACTTAAATCAGCAGAGAATTCCAGATCGATGCCCATCTCGGCGGCATCGATGGCCATCTCGGTTTGCGTAGCCACTTCTTGGGTCTTTGCTTCTTCCTTTGTCGCCCCCGACCCACTCTGGAAGGAACTGAGATCCTCACGAGCGCTAACAGCCAGTTCCAAAGCTTGCATATCCATCGGCAGGGCCGCGTTTACACCCTGGATGAGGGCGAACAGAACGAATTGGAACAAAACTAAGGTGACCAGCGACCTGATCAGTCGGCCGCCGATAAAGCGGAAGATCCCTTGCGGGAATAGTGATGAAAGGTCAGGCATAAAATCATCCCGGATCAAACACGTACGCGGATTCTCAAACTGATTTTTTTACCTGTAAGTTGAAACCTACCTAAAGACATCATATCATGTCTTATTCTCAGGGGCAAGCAAAGCACGATTGTCTAGTCAACATAAGGTTTTGGGGTATGTTTCTCCATTAGTGGCTGGGTTGATTCCTCAGAATTAGGGATGTGTGGGGTGGGGAACCCCCACACAGCCCTAATTTTGGAAAACTCTACTGCGATTCTCAGAGACCTAGGATCATGGATGTTGAAGTGATCATCCTGGGTTACAATATCTCTAGGTTCAAGGTTGGCAATTCATCAGGACGAGGTTAGCCATGTCGGAAACAGCTATCCCTGCATTTGGAAGCCGCTTCGAGCTGCTCTTCCAGCTATCACAAACATTCAATTCATCTCTCGATCTGGACAAGGTCCTGGATCGGGTCATGGATGAAGTCATCTCATCGATCGGAGCAGAACGGGGATTTATCGCCCTGAAAGGCGAGGACGAATCTCTGGATTTCCGATCCGCCCGGGGCATCGAACACACATCCATTGACGATCCCGACTCTCAGATTTCCCACAGCGTGATCGAAGAGGTGCTGCAAAACGAGGAGACCATCCTCACCCATGATGCCCAAAGCGATGATCGTTTCAGCGACCGCTCCAGCGTGTTGGATTTGCAACTGCGCTCTATCCTGTGTGCGCCTTTAATGCTCAAAGAGAAAATTCTGGGGGTAATCTACGTCGATAACCGCATCTTCGCGGGATTTTTCAGTAACGATGAATTAGAATTGATTGGTGCAATTGCGTCCAGTGCCGCAGTGGCCATCGAAAACGCCCGTTTGTATGAGATCGCCGTGGAAAAAGGCCGCATGGAACGCGAACTGCAAATGGCCTATCGTGTGCAGTCCAGTCTGATCGCTGATGAATTACCGGAATCTCCTGGCTGGGAGTTCGCGGCTTCCTGGCATCCGGCCCGGGAAGTGTCCGGGGATTTTTATGATTTCATTCCCTATGGAAAAGACCACTTATGTCTGGTGATCGCTGATGTAACCGACAAAGGTATGCCCGCGGCCTTATTTATGGCGCTGACCCGCAGCCTAGTGCGGGCCAGCCTCGACCGGGCAGAGTCGCTAGCCGAAGGGATCGCGCGCGCGAATTATCTGATCTGCTCGGACTCGAATATCAGCATGCCTGTGACCCTCTTTCTGTGCTGTATCAATGGCCCTGATCAGATCACGTATGTCAACGCCGGACACAACCCCACCATTCACTACGACACCAAGAAAGGCAAACTCAATAAGCTCAGTCGCACAGGAATGTTTTTGGGATTTGATGAAGAAGCTGAATATAGCGAAGAGACGCTCTCTCTGAATTCGGGCGATTTCCTGGTTTTCTACACCGATGGTGTACCCGATGCCATTAACAAGCAGAAAGAGACCTTCGGTATGGAGCGCTTTCTCGATATCATCTCTAAGAACCCCAAAGCGTCGGCCACTGAAGCCCTGGCTGCAATCGAAAAAGCTGTCCAGGATTTCATCGGCGAAATGGCTCCTTATGACGACCTGACACTGCTGATCGCCAAACGCACATAGAACTTCCGAGAATTTCTCCTTGTATAAACGTATTTCGTTGAAACCTTTTCTGAGCCCCCATTGATAGTATCATGCCACCCGAACCTCACACCCGCATTCCAAGACGATATAGATTACTGCTAGCCATTGCCAGGCAATTCCGCGCCAATATCGACGATATGCAAATCGATCGTCAGATCGTTGCCGTTGGGGATATCATCACATTTTTATACGCTCTCCCACTTGCAATTGCTGGAGTGATCTGGCTCGTAATCAGCACTGACTGGTCTCTATTTCGAACTCATCCCTGGGAATTTTTTCTCTTATCTTCCTTGTTCTTTATATTCAATTATCTGCGCTTCTTCATAATCGTCGAATTGCGGGCAAACCGCTATGGCAGCTCCGATGGATCGTTAGCGGGAATTATCTTATGGTCGGGTGTGCTGCTCTTTGGGCCGACAATCTTTTGGTTGGCGGTCGTAGGGACTCTGTTCGAGTTCATCACTATTCGAACAAACACTACTTCGCTGACAGCCCGCTGGAGCCAGGCTCGTAACGTGGCCCTTAATATAGCTGGGAATACTACCATTGCCTTGGTCGCATCCGCACTGTACACATATTTCGGAGGAACCTTTCCATTAGGCACCATGAGCCTGAAAATCGTCGCGCTGGCATTCGGTTTATTGGCGGTAAATTTCATTTTGATAATTAATTTGTGGTTGCCCTATCTGGTATATGCAACCTGGTCCCAAAGGGTTCTGGCGGGATCAGATCAGGTGTACTCTGTGTTGTATTTCTTCTACATGGCCATAGGCCTTCCCCACTTGGCGCACCCCTTTGCCATCCTTGCCGCCGGCCTCTACATCCAGAACGGCATTCCTGTGTACCTTTTCTTCATCAGTGGCATGTTGATTGTCGCTTTCCTGACCCGGCGATTGAGCTGGTCAAGCGAAAAAAGTCGCCAGCAATCAAGCATGTTGCAGAACCTGGAACGATTAGGGCGAGCGATCATCGATGCCCCCCCAAACACAGAGAATTTACCAGAAATCCTCGATGAGCATCTCCCCCCAATGTTCCCAGCCAGTCGTCATGTAATCTGGGTTTTCCCAGAGGATGTGATGTCGAAATATCCCACGGATTGGCAACCCGAGCTAGAAGCCATCTGGCCCTGGCTGTTAGAAAAATCTCAGGGGGAGACATATTTAGCCCATGAGCCCTTACCCTGGAATGAGGGAGATGGGCAGCACAACCCCATGGTGGTCGCGCCCTTACAAGATGGAGAAACAGGACAAACCTTTGGGGGTGTCTATATTGAACTCTATGCTTTGGCCCAGCCCTGGGATCGCCGCGCCCTGCTAAACTTGCTACCGGCCATCCAATCCCTGGCGGCACAAATCGCATCGGCCACCAATCAAGCCAGGGTGTATGCCCAATCCCTGGAATACCAACGCATTCGAGAGGAGCTTAAACTCGCTGGGCAAATTCAAAACAGCCTGCTACCCAGCATTTTCCCAGACTTATCGGGGTGGCAATTCGCGGTGACCATTCATCCTGCTGGGGAAACCTCGGGTGATTTTTTCGATATCATCCCGCTGGTAGACGACCGAGTTAGTCTGGTGCTCGCCGATGTACTCGATAAGGGTATCGGTCCAGCCTTGTTCATGGCCCTCAGCCGCACTCTCATCCGTACCTATGCACTTGATTTCGAATTTCAGCCCGACCTCGTCTTGTTCGCCACCAACGAGAGGATCCTGAAAGATTCGAGCGCTAATCTATTCGTAACGGTCTTCTTTGGAATTCTGGACCCAGAAGCGGGCACGCTGACATACGCCAATGCCGGTCACAATCCGCCGATTTTGTTGCGCTCAGACGGCACTCGCACAGACTTACTCGAAAAAACAGGGCTGCCCATTGGGATCGAAGAAGAAACTGCCTGGGAGCGCGCGAGCGTCCAAATCGACCCTGGCGATGTGTTGGTGTTATATACAGATGGTATTCCCGAAGCCCAAAACGCCGCTGGAGAATTTTTCAAACGCCAGGGGCTCGAGCAGGTCATCAACGAGAATATTGGCAGATCCGCAGAGGGATTACAACAGGCGATTATGGACGCGGTTTATGATTTCTTGGGAGAAATCCCCCCGCAGGACGACATCACATTGATGGTGATCAAGCGGGATTTAACATCTGACGAGTAACAAAACGGAGAGCTTTGCTCTCCGTTTTGTTACTCGTCAAATTATTGAATAAAGGGGGTTGTAATGCAATAGCATCACTTGTGTTTGATCATCGTAAGGGTATTGCCCTTTTTGAGGTCGAATTCGAAATCCACTTCATCCATTACTTTGCGCATCAAGAAAAGCCCGGCACCTCGCGATTGTAGCTCTTCGAGGGATACATCATAATCGGGGTCTGGGATTTCATTAGGGTCAAACTTCCCCCCCCAATCTTTGATTACGATGATCATACCCTCATCGGTGGGATCGCAAGAACACTGAATTTCCCCCCGTCCCTCACCGCCATATCCATGCTCGATGATATTCGTGCAGGCCTCATCAACAGCCAACTGCACCGAATAAACTTGCGCAGAATCAAAACCGGCCTCCTTGGCAATTTCTGATACGAAATCACCAATTGCAGCCAGGTGTTGATACTGCCCAGGAAAATTCCGGGTGGGCATTTATGCTTAGAAGCTGCCTACTGCGGCTGTGACATCTGTATAGATCTCAATGAAGTGTTTCACACCGGCCAGGTCGAGGGATTCCATCATATCTTCTGCAACGTTGACCAGCGCCAATTTGCCTTTTTTCTTCTTGCAAGCTTTTTGGGTTTCGAGCAACACCCACAACCCACGACTAGAAATGAAATCCACCTCGCCCATATCGAATACAATTCCCAATTTCCCTCCATCGAGAAGGGTGTTGAAAGCCTTCTCCAGGTCTGGGGCGGTGTTGCTATCAATTCGGCCGGTAACCTTGACAAGATCACAGCGATTATAAGCAGTTGTAGAGATTTCCATATCGCATACTCCTCTATTTTTACGTCCCTTTTATCGACCCGAATAGTATATCACGGTTCATATTTGAGATGCTATAATCAAGGGGTGTCGGAATTTGGGGGGATGCCAAACTATGTTTGGCATCCCCCCAAATTCCGGATATTACACTAAGATTAGGAATCAATATGCAAATCCTATCCGATCGACAAGAAGCTTTATTAAAAGAAGAGCGCAACCTCCTCAGGGCATTGCGTGTGGAATTGGCCAACTTTGGCTCTCCGGAAGCAGATCAAGCTGCGCTGGAAGAATCGATACAGCAATTGGATGATTTCTTTCTACTGGTCATTGTCGGGGAGTTCAATGCCGGTAAGAGTGCATTCATCAACGCTCTCTTGGGGCAAAAAGTGCTCAAAGAAGGCGTCACTCCCACAACTACCCAGGTGAATATCTTGCGGTATGGCGATGCTGACGAACGCCAAATCGTGGATGACCACCTGCACATCCTGACCGCCCCGGTGGACATCCTCAGAGAGATCAGCATCGTTGATACACCCGGTACCAACGCCGTCATCCGTGAGCACGAAGAGATCACTTCGAATTTCGTTCCTCGCTCAGACTTGGTGTTGTTCATCTCTTCCGCCGACCGCCCATTCACGGAGAGCGAGCGGCTCTTCTTAGAGAAGATCCGAGATTGGGGCAAAAAAGTTGTATTGGTCATCAACAAGATCGATATTTTGCAAACTCCTGAAGACCTGACACAAATCGAGTGTTTCCTCACCGAAAATGCTCAAGCGCTCTTGGGGATGACCCCGGACATTTTTCCCATCAGCGCTTTATTGGCCTCCCAGGCAAAAATGGGCGAGCCTCAATATTGGAATGATAGCCGTTTTGAAGCGCTAGAAAAGTACATTGAGGATACACTCGATGAAGGCAGCCGCACTCGCTTAAAATTTCTCAACCCCCTAGGGGTTGGCCGGCACTTGGCTGAAAAGCATTTAGATACGATCCAAGATCGACTGGCCCTGCTCAAAGATGATTTTGATATGCTCGAAGATGTGGATAGACAATTAGAGATCTACTGCGACGATATGCGCCGTGATTTCGAGTTTCGCATGTCCGATGTAGATAACGTGTTGCACGAAATGGAGCAAAGGGGTGGAGAATATTTCGACGAGACTATGCGCCTGGCGAGGGTTTTCGACCTGATCAAGAAAGAACGCATTCAATTGGAATTCGAAACGCAGGTTGTTGCCGACACTCCACAGCGAATCGATAGTAAAGTCAACGAACTCATCGACTGGATGGTCGAATCTGATTTACGCCAGTGGCAGGCTGTCACAGAGCATATCGCCGAGCGTCGCCGGAAACACAGTAAGCGCATCGTGGGCGATAAGGCTTCCAGCACCTTCCATTACGACCGCGAACGTTTGATCACAGGTATCGGGCAAGAGGCAAAACGCGTGGTCGATTCCTACGATAAATCAAAAGAAGCCCAACAGATCGCCCAAGGTGCCCAAAACGCCGTTGCGGCAGCTGCAGCTCTCGAAATCGGCGCTGTAGGATTGGGTACCATCGTCGCCGCCATTGCCACCACCCTGGCTGCTGATGTGACAGGCATTTTGCTGGCAAGTCTGGTGGCAGCCTTGGGTTTGTTCATCATCCCCGCCCGGAGAAGAGCCGCAAAAAGGGAGATGCGAGAAAAAATCGCTCTAATGCGCGCCCAACTCACCGAAGCACTGCGTAAACATTTCGAGCGAGAGATCGAGCGCAGTTTGGAGCATATTAACAACACCATCGCCCCATATACCCGTTTCGTTCGTGCTGAACGTGACAAAAACGAAAGCGCTAGGAAAACCTTCGAAGAGATCCACACCAGTTTAGGGCGCTTGCAATCCCAGATTCAAGAGTGATTCAATGATATTCTCACGGCAACAATTGGAAGAAATTGAAGACCAGGCCCTGGCACCCTATGGCATCCGCAGCAAGAATTCCAAAGGGCGGGCTTTCCCAGAAGATGAACCCAGCTATCGCACTGCCTTTCAACGCGATCGGGACCGCATCTTGCATACAACAGCCTTTCGACGCCTGGAGTATAAAACGCAAGTATTCATTATCTCTGAGGGTGATTATTACCGTACTCGCCTGACGCACACACTCGAAGTCGCTCAGATCGGCCGCACAATCGCCCGGGCTCTGGGAGCAAACGAAGATCTGGTCGAAGCGATCTGCCTGGCGCATGACTTGGGGCATTCGCCCTTTGGACATTCCGGCGAGAGTATACTGAATCGCCTGATGAAAGACCAGGGCGGCTTCGACCACAATAAACAATCCTTCCGTATCGTCACCGAGTTAGCCAAGCGTTACCCCGAATTCAACGGCCTAAATCTGACCTGGGAGACGCGCGAAGGCATCGTCAAGCATGAAACCGAGTACGATATCTCGGACGCATCCGATTTCCACCCAGACTTGCGCGGTCACCTAGAAGCCCAAATTGCCAATGTCGCAGACGAACTGGCGTACACCGCCCACGACCTGGACGATGGTCTGCGTTCGAGGATGATCACACCTGCGATGCTGGAGGGGATCACCCTTTGGGAAATTGTGCTGGAAAGCGTGGGAATACGAAATGTCCAAATCGATGAACTCAACCGCCACCGACTGATCCGACGGTTAATTGGGCTGGAAATCGCCGACATGGTCAATGCTACCAGCCTACGCCTGCGGGAAAGTGGTGTAAAATCTGTCGAGGAATTACAAAAATTGGATCGTAATGTGGCCAGTTTTAGCGAAGATATGCACCGCCGCAACCGCAAGCTGAAGGATTTCCTATACGCATGTCTCTATCGCCATCACCGTGTGATCCGGATGCAAGATAAAGCTGAGCGCGTGATCAGCGACCTCTTCCAGGCATACCAACGCGAACCGGCTATGCTGCCAGATCACATCCACAAACGTCTTGACAGCTTCGGTACTGAACGCACTATCTGCGATTACATTGCTGGCATGACAGACCGTTATGCCATCCAGGAACACAGCAAGTTATTTGATCCAACGGTGAGACCCTAATAATTAGGTGGCAAATTGGGTCTCTGGAAAACACCTTGAGATAATCCAGATTTAGAGGTGATAACCCCGACAATTATTTGAGAAATGTCAAATTTTTTAGTGTAAGAAAGAAATTAGAATGAGCACACAATACCTAACCAAAGAAGGCAAAATAGAACTACAAAATGAACTCGAGAAGCTCAAAGGTCCTGTTCGCGTGGAAATCGCCAGGCGATTGAAAAGCGCCATAGAAATGGGCGATCTCTCCGAAAATGCCGAATATGTTGCTATCAAAGAAGAACAGGGCTTCATTGAAGGTCGCATCCAGGAGATCGAGTATATCCTGCGGGAGGCGGTTCTCATCAAAGAGAATAACCGTAAACTTGACTCTGTCACCGTTGGCGCAAAAATAACCATCCAGGAGGATGATTTCCCCGAAGAGATCTATCACTTGGTCGGCAGCAAAGAGGCCGACCCTGGGAATGGGCGCATCTCCAATGAGTCCCCCATCGGACAGGCTCTTTTAGGCAAAACAGTTGGGGACGAAGTCAAGGTTCAAACCCCAGGCGGCACGCTGAATTTCAAGATCTTGAAAATCGAGTAGGACCCCCATATATCGAGCGATCCCCAAACAAAAAACCCCCGGCTGGTTGATCTTCAGCCGGGGGTAGTATTTATTTAAGCTTTTTGCCAGATGGCAAGTTCAAGTGTCAGGCGATCGAAATAACTTTGGGGGGGAGTTGGTCCGCTGCCATACGCCATATCGACAACCCGGGCGACCAATCGTAAGGTAGCCGTTTCTAAGATCATCTCTGCCCCAGGTTCAGCCTGGAAAGGTTCGCCTTTGGTTTGCAGTCGGTCACGAAGCGTGCCGTCTTCGTAGGCGTGTTTGCTCATAAGAACTTTGGTGACTGTTTGGATATCATTCTTATCGAAGAGCCAAACCTCATATGCTGCAACCTTCTTAGGCTCGCCAACACCAATCGATTCAGAAATCCCAACCCCACACTCACCGAGGAACTCCCCAGTTGGGGAATCAATGCTGAAGGAGTCATCGAAAAGATCATCTCCCAACATATATGTAGTCATGAACTGCGACATCGGGGGCATTTCGCCGCGGGCTGTGAAATCTGTTGGCTCGGCCTGGCGAGTGAACTCTTGAGCTTGCGCTACCGGCGATTCCGCATCGGAAAATGTTGGTTGGCGACGGAAAAGGAACAGGTAAGCTGTCACGGCCACTGCCAGAATGGCCACTACCCCACACATCACCAGGATCAATGTAGTACGAGAGAGACCCCCTGCTGGTTCTGGTTCAACGCTGGGCAACGGCGTAGCCATGATGTCACCCTCAGCCATGGGGACTTCTCCCGAAACCTGACCAATCGCCTGCTGGAAGGTTTGAACCCTGCCACTTCGTTCGCCAGGATTTGCGGCAAGCTGAGCAAGCAGTTGCGAAGCGTCTGGCCCGAGTCCAGCCCAACGAGTGAGTGCTGTCTCTGTATCGGGCAAAGTGGCGTAGGAGTCCACCATCATGTTCAGATAATCTGATTTCCAGGAGGCTTCTAAATCTGCCGGAGAAGCATCTGCCCAAGTCACTGGCCAAATACCCCAGCCGATGATCAACCATCCAATCAGAATGCCTAATACCAATCCCACGATTCCAGCTACAAGTGGATTGCTAAGCCTATCCCGGGCAGTTTCGCGGATCACATCCATAGTGTATCTCCCAAATAGGTTCTTGGTAACTTTCTGGCTACTAAATTCACTTTGGGATAAAGCCCAAATGTTCTTTTATTGTAGACCAGACCTTGA
>CAYTKR010000144.1:0-12929 GCA_964438295.1 uncultured Anaerolineales bacterium | reverse complement strand
ACCTCTTCGGGCCGCCAGACTGACTTCTATTGCTTGAGTTTTTTCCGAGCAGTCTGCTATAGATAATGACAATTAGAACGAAATATGGAGCAATCCCTACGACGCTAAAGGGACTCCACATGGCACTAGCCGCAATGGCCATTCCTAAGAATCGTAGATTTTGTGGAAAGTAGATTGTATCTACGATCACGCCCGTGAGTAGCCATGCTATGATCGTGTGTTGGGGAACCCAATACAAAAGCGTTGTGTTTGATGAGTACTGAAAAATCTCTGGCCAAAAATCGACATGGGTCGTGATATTAAAAGGCATACCCTTCACAAAATATGCGCCAATAAAATCCAGTCCTCCTGCCAACGTAAAAAGCAATGCCATGGCTAATAATCTCTTTGCCTTGTCTCGTTTATCTCGGGCGAAATCGATCCTGCTGACCTTTATGAACCAGGCAAACGCTAGGAAAATCCCCGTTAAAGACCAGAAAAACATGACTACATTAGCGACCAGCCAACTCTGAACGATCTTTCCAATTAACCCGGCTGGTAGGTAATAGCCAAAATAGTATACATAGTTTATCGCCCTATATTCGATAGTTAGGGATATGGGCCAGTCTTGGATGATCAATTCCCTTAGGCGCGGATTATGTTCCAGGTAATCGGAATTTTGATAACCTGCACCTCCAATTCCCGAAAAACAAAACACTACCAAAATAAACACACAAGCCAGGATGATCCAGGTCCAGGAATGGAAATTCTGCTTATTTGCAAGTGAATATTTACGAGAGCTCCAGTAATTGAAGAGATCCTGGATTAATTCTTTGGCAACCGCGAAGATAAAAATCGCTGTTAGACCACCAGCTATAGCAGCGACAGATGTCTTGAGCCAACCAATTTCGAAGATAAGCAACGGGATGACAATATAAAGTAGGGTGATAGATTTTAATATCTTGTGTTTTTCTGAGCTCATTTCGGCATTGAGAGGAGAATACTCTGCGTTAGGTAAGAGACAAACAGCAAAAGAATACCACAAAAAAGATCATAGTTTATTTCCGGATCTCTGGGTAACGCCGTGGGACTATCCAGATTTAGAGGTGATCACCTCGGCAATTTCTAGAGATCTTTCTTTCCATTTGGAAGTGAAACCAGAATCACCCCCCCAATGACGAAGAGGGACCCTAAGATTTGCCAGAAGTCCAGTCGCTCGCTTAGGATGATATACGCTGCGATCGACGCGAATACGATTTCAGTTGTTGCCGTGATCGATGCTACACTAGCCTGCAAGCGTTGCAATCCCAAAGTGAATAAACCAAAACCGCCGATCGTTGAGATCAGGATCAAGGCAATAAAATATACCAGCGCTTTGGATTCGATTGGCCATGGTGCTGGTTTTCCTATTTGGAAAGGGAGCAGCACAATGGTTGCGAAGGCAAATATATAGAAAAGGATCGTCCAAGGACTGTAGCTCCCCACGATTTTTTTTCCAAAAATTGCATAGGATCCATACGCGCAAGCTCCGATAACTCCCAGCAATATTCCAAATGGCGTGACAGGGTGACCGGCCGAGCTCAGGACTCCAGAACACAAAATCGTTCCAATGACAGAAAAAACAACGGCTATGATTTTTTTGTTGGTGAGCGCTTCACCCAACACCAGCCAGGCAATAATGGTTACGAAGATTGGCGCATTGCTTTGCATCACGGTGGCGATGGAAGCTCCCAGCAGCACGACAGTGATGTTCCATAATGAATGGAAGAGACCAATGCTGATGGCCCCCATTGCAAAAAACCAGGGTAAATCGCTACGTTTTATGCGCAACAAACGAGGATGAAAGATCAGAATACCTGTCAGTAATGTCATTAACGTGCTTAGGTCACGCCAGAAAGCCAGACTCACCGCTGGGATGTCGATGATCTGGTAGATCAGGTTGATCAGGATACTGGACGTCGACCAGAAGATAGTCGCCAGAATGACGAGAAGAATGCCTTGGAGGCGGATAGGGAGATTATAATTTCCCATTGGGCACTAAGTACATCCCCTCCATAAACAACATATTGAAGTTGGCGTCGGTATCCAGGTCGATTTGTTGAGCGCGCGATGCCAGTTTCTCTCCGTGGGAGAACCCTTCATCGGTGAGGAACATCGCCGCGCCAAATCCCGCGCCGTTGGCCGCTGTTTCGACGACTTCTTTGCGAACTGGGGGGATCATACCAATATCAAGGATGGCGTCGATATCGACCTGGCCCCCGAAAGAGCCCGTCAGGATCACTTTCTGCAAATCTTCTGGAGCAAGATCAAGCTGTTGCATGAGCACATCGATTGCTGCTCGGATGGCGCCTTTTGCTTTTTGGAGTTCGCGTACATCGGTTTGGGTCAATCGTAGACTTCCATCATGTGTTAGCTTGATGCTACGGTGGTGGTGTTCGTCATCGCTAACAAGATTGGCATAGCGTACTGGATTCTCTTGGATGCGACCGGAGTCATCGATCACACCTGCAATGTGGAGCTGATGCACCGCGCTGAGCAAACCAGAACCTGTCAATCCAATTGGCTCTTCATCAGCGATGGTAGTCAGGTCAAGGCCATTTTCATTGATGGCCACATCTACGATTGCCCCATCTATGGCCCGTGTGCCGCACGAGATATTGACTCCCTCGAAAGCAGGCCCGGCAGCTGTGGAGGCTGTCAGAATGCGCTCGCCATCGGTGACCATCACCTCGCCGTTTGTGCCCAGGTCAATGGCCGCGATGGGGCCAGGGGGATTGTCGAATTTGAAATAGGCCAAACAAGCCAAGGCATCAGAGCCCACAAATCCCCCGATCATGGGCGGTAAAGATACCTTAATTCCTTCTGCGAAGATGCCCCCCATGAGGTCTGCGGCATATTTAATCGACTTGGTGTCGTGGGGTTGGAATGGCATCAGAGCCAAGGTATCCAGCGGTAGTTTTGCAAGCAAGTGGTGCATTGCGACATTGCCCACGATAGTCACACGTTCAATGCGCTCACGAACGCGCTGGGACATTTTCAAAGAATCAACTGCCTGGTTTATAGACGCCAGTGCCAATCTATGCAAACGTTCAGCATTGGTTTGTTCGTCGATCGCTGCGGCCAACCGAGAGATTACGTCCGCGCCGTAGACGGTTTGCTGGTTTAGGCTCGCCGCTCCAGCTGCGACTTCGCCGTTATCGAGCATGGTCAAAAAGGCCGCGACCGTCGTCGAGCCGAGGTCTATTGCTAACCCTAGTGGGATATCACGCTCTCGTTTGTAACGGGAACTACTCTTGAAATTCTTATTGGAATAAACAACGATAGGCGACAAAACAACTCGGGCATCTTCGTCCACTCTGGCACGGCAAGCCAAGCGGTTGTTTAATGCTATTTCACCAGGAGTCAGGTTTTCGAGCTCGATCTCGTCTGGTGGCCGAACCCCTTCTTCCACCAGTACCTTGCACTTACCGCAGGTACCTCGCCCTGCACAGGGCTGCTCTAGCGGTAAGCCGGTTTCCGCGATGACATCTCCAAGCAGGCTGCCTGGTTGGGCATGGATTGTTTTTTGCTCTTCCCCGTAAATGACAGTAATATTGGCCATATTTATTCCTACATATCGTTGAGAATTTGGAAGACTTTATCATAAAAAGTCTGGATGTGCTCGTCGCCTCGCGACGAGCGCTCCAATTTTTCAATCATCATTTTGCCAGACGAGGGTTGCCCAGTGCTTGGGCGCGGATACGATATGTATCTAAGCCGTCGTTAGATTCTTCGACGACCACTTGGGGGTTATCTGCTCCAGAGCGCAAAGCTGCGCTTAAGGCGCGCTCCTGGCTAACCTGTCGGGCGAAGGATAGCGCTTCATCGAGGTCCTCGTATTCTTGGCGCTCGTCGCGCGCTTGAACGATATAACCAATCACATCTAATCCGGACTCTGAGAGGCGGGGAAATACAAGGATTTCCTCAGCAACCATAATGCTCCCTGCGATTGCGCCTACGGCGTTCGCAACGAAGTAGTGGTCGGGCAGGATCAATTTTGTATGCAGGATTCTGGCGACATCTTGCAGCATAATATCAGCGGGGGCACCAATGCCAATGATCGGATATCGCAGGCGGATTTGAGTATCCAGGTGGGGGTGCTCTGCATTGATGCTGTTATGGAAGAACCAAGCGCCAATATCCTGGATGGTGTACGAACCTCTGGGAACTTGCCGCTCGCTCAAGAATTCGACGACTGCCTGTGTGATGAGCTCCGCAATATGGGACCAAATGTATTCAGAAAACGATTGTTGATCCAAATTAAGGTGATTATTGAGCAGGGCTAGGCCATATCGAGATGCATCTGCATTCCAAGGTGTATAGCGGCCATCGACATGTAATAGATCTGTAGGGGTGAATCCAGCCTTGGCAATGATCTCTTGGCGAATCAATTCTTCCGCGCTGAGTTGGTTGATATGTAATAGATCTAAATCCTTGAGTAGTTCTGGGATCGGTTGAGGGCCGTTTTGAAGGACCTTAATTAATTTTTTCTCGCGCTCGGACTTGATAACATGTTTGTCAGTCGGTTCTCGCAACAAAAACCAGTGCTCCAGCCAAAGTGGAGAATTTGGTGGCCAGGTTTTCTGGGTGAGTGTTTTCAAGCGTTTTGTGATTTGCGGGTATTGCTGGGCCAGATACGCTAAGGGTACGACCCTTTCAGGTCCAATGACAATCTCGTTCTGACGGTCGAGGCGAATGTGACTATCCCCTCCGAGACCCATGGAAAGCAAATTGGCTGCTTGAACCGATGTTTTGTATCCTGCCACAGAAGCACCCTGTTCGCTGATGGTCACTTCACCACCCTGGATCAACGCCAAATCCGTCGTTGTGCCCCCCACATCGAGAACCAGCGCATCCTCCTGATCTGAGAGGAAGCGCCCACCAATGGCACTGGCTGCAGGTCCAGAGTGGATTGTCTCTACCGGTGTTTGGGCTGCGAATTCATCGCTCATCAGAGTGCCGTCACCGCGTACCACCATTAACGGGGCCTCGATCCCTCGCCGTTCCATGGCTCTGCGCACGGCGATGATGAAATCTTGCAACACAGCCAATAGGGAAGCATTCAAGGCAGCGGTGGTAGCGCGCTCCACAGAACCCAGTTTGGTGGAAAGTTGACTGCCCAGGACAATGGGCAGATCGCAAATTTGGGTTATGCCGTTGTGGACCCGATATTCATGCTCTGGGTTGAGAGGACTGAAGTAACTGGATACAGCCAGGGCGTCCACTTGATTTTTTATACTGCTGGTTTTCTCCAGGATTCCGGCCAGATCGAGCGATTCTTTCTCTTGCCCATGAAGATCGTGCCCCCCACCGAAATAGTAGAAATTGGGAGTTGCAAATTGACGATCTAGTTTGAAGGATGCGACAAGTTCAGGATCGTACCCGATCAAGAAAAGGGCTACGCGCTTCCCTTTGCCTTCGGCAATGGCATTGGTAGCCAGGGTTGTCGAGACAGATACCATTTTGATGGCAGAAGGATCTTGAATATCGATTCCTTTGATGACATTTTCGATGCCAATCGAGAAATCCCGCTTGGTTGTCAGGCTTTTATGGGAAGCCAGCACTACGCGAGAGTGGTATTCCAACAGAACTCCATCGGTGTAGGTGCCGCCAGTATCGATGCCCAAGACCAGGGTTTGGGATGGGATTTGTTTTGAAGACAAGTTGTACCTCTAAATATTCATGACGAACAGTTTGTGAGATTCTATTATGGGGTAGTAGCCTAACCCCGTTGGGCGAAATGGCATTTTATCGCCGTACAACCAACGCGGTTGGTTTTCCACCCTTAGTTGCATATTTTTGCCTTAATAAAGAATACTCTATTCATCAAACACTTAGGGGCGTGACCTCCCTCGACGAACAGAACCACGCGTGAGGGAGTTTGAATCACGCCCCTATCAATGATCTTCAAGAAACCGGTTATTCCCCGCCTTACGAGCGAACCTGGTTCCCAAGTTTTTCGTTACCCAAACATATCGATATCTAACTCATCGCCTTTATGTTTCTCGTCAGCGAGCTCGCAGATGCGTCGCAGTTCTTTGAACATCTGCTCATCCATCAAAGGTTCTGTTTCTTCCTCGAGGATCTCGATGACGCGCTCGTGGACACGCTCGCGGTAGGTTTTGCTGCCCGCAGCTTCCCAATTCTCCCAATTGTTACGATCAATTAGTTTGGGGCGCCAGATATCGGTCTTGAAGCGCGCGAAAGTATGCTCATGGTCCAGGTAGTGACCTCCGGGCCCGACCTCATCCATGACGTGCAGCGCCCGGCTATCATCGGTAACCTCGATGCCGCGCAGCACGCGCTTGACCATATCAATGATCTCGTCGGAGGCAACCATCATCTCCATAGAACTGGTCAGCCCCTGCTCTAGGTAGCCTACATCGTGGATCATGTTACCACCGCTCAACGCTGCGGTAGCGATGTTGATAGTGGCTTCCATGGCAGCTTGTTCGTCGAACATCTTGGCATCCGAGCAACCGGCGGTTTCATATTCTGGCAGACCCAGCCATTTTGTGATCTGGGTGTAGGCTGCGCTGAGCAAGGCCATCTCTGGAGAGCCGTAGCAGTAGACCGTGGTGAGCATGTCCATATTGGACATTAAGCCGCCGATGATCAGTGGTGCGCCGGGTTTGCGTGTCTGGCTGAGCACGATGCCAAAGAGACTCTCGGTCAGCGCCTGGACGGCAGTGCCTGCCAGGGTGCAAGGTGCCGTTGCGCCAGCCAGGGGGCAGGGGGTGTAGACGAAGGGAATCTCATTGTCGGTGGCAAAGATCAATTTTTGCACCACTTCCTCAGAATGGCTCAGTGGGGATACCGGCTCGATGTAGAGCGAAAAGATGGGACCCTTGCGCCATTCATCTTTGCCGCCCACGCGAATGTAGGCCATTTCTAATTGATCTTTCAATCCATCGATGTCCACAGCAGTAATATTGATAGGTTTGTTCGTGCCTTCCAGCATGGCCAGATATTGCCAACGGTCATAGGTGCCTACTGCGGTATCTTGCACAATTCCCAGGGACATGTGGAAATCGAGGTTGGGGAGGGCCTGAGCCACGCGGGCAAAATTCTTGACATCATTGTAGGTTGCACGGCGGCGATCCCCGGTGTACGGATCGATGGTAAAGGGAGTATCTGATCCAGCCCCAAAGGTGATCGAATCCTTGTAGAGTTCCATCTTGTGCTGGCGGTCTGGACCCACGGTGACGACTTTGCTGGGTACGGTTGCCAAGGCTTTATCGACCAGCCAGGGTGGTATCTTGACCAAGGCGCTGTCGTCGGTCTTATCCTCGACAATCGCGCCGCCTTCATACGCAAGTTGAACACCTTCCTCATCGTAAACACGCACACCGGTTTCATACAGCACCGTCAATGCGGCGTGAAAGATGGATTCGATCTCTTCTTCTGTGAGCACTTGAAAGGTAGGTGTTGCATTCACGCGATAATTTGTTTTTCTTACTTGCATGATTTTTACTCCTGTCTTCGCTGTAAAGGCGATTATGACAATTGTGTGTCATCGCGAACCCCGCAAAGGGTGAAGCAATCTCATACTTCAGTGGAGGGGATTGCTTTGTCGCCCTTCGGGCTCCTCGCAATGACATTACATCTCAGGGATTTTAGCGCAAGAACATCTCCTGTTTGATCTCACCACCGGGTGGAATTATCAGAAACTCGTTATCAACTTGATCCGGTGATGCCGCAATTTCGATCAGCCGTCGCACGTAGATATCAGAGCCGAGGATCTCTTCATAACGCATGCCCCATTGCTGGCAATATTCGGCAACTTCCAGGGCTTGCGGACGATATTTCTCTAGATCTTCGGGCGAATGTGCAACCAGCACCAGGCGTTCGTAGTGCTGGTATTGCTGGTCCATGATCCAGGCTGCGTCATCCTCACCAAATTTTTCCACGTATTCTTGATATTCCTGATAGGGATTGCTGCCTGATTCAAGCCAACCCTTTGTTAGATAATACGAGCCCGGCGTGGCTTCGAATTCCTGAATATATTTTTTATACGAGCCAAGCAAGATGGCAATGCAGTCGTCTGTACGTGGTACTAATAGCGTGTGTTGCTTGGCCTTGATCCCTTTCAAGCCATTGCCGCATAGCCCGTATCCAAGGATGATCAAACTAGGGTCTGCGACATCGTCAATAGTGTCTTGAAGAGTCCAGGTCAGTTTATCGGGAACGCGATGCAGACCATAATCCAGGAAGGTGAAGCGTTCAGCCATCCCTTGGGGGATGAGGTCTTCCAATAAACTTTGGAAAACTTGGCAGGCAATGACAACGATCGGTAGATTTTCCGGTGACGTCACAACAAAAATCCTCTAACCCTTTGGGGTCAGGCAACACCAACCAGTTGCTTGGCTAAATCAGAACCTGAAGGCGCGTTAGAGCCGTAACCATCCGAGCCAATGCGGTCTGCAAATTCCTTATCCACGGGAGCCCCGCCGACCATGATCTTGACTTGCTCGCGCAGTCCGGCTTCTTCGATAGCCTTGATGGTATGCCCCATAGCGCGCATCGTCGTGGTAAGCATCGCCGACATGCCCACAATTTGCGGCTGGTGTTCTTTGATCGCCTCGATAAATTTCTCCGGTTCAGCATTGAAACCGATATCAATGATCTCGAAGCCTGCGCCCTCACACAGCATGCTTACCAGGTTTTTACCAATATCATGCAAGTCACCTTTGACGGTGCCCATGACGATTTTACCTAGTAGTTCAGCGCCACTTTCAATGAGCAGCGGGCGCAGGATTTCCATTCCGGCTGCCATAGAGTCGGCGGACATAAGTACTTCTGGGACAAACATATCGCCGCGCTTAAAACGAGCGCCGACTTCGTCCATCCCTACGATCAAGCCATTATCGAGGATCTCTTTAGGGGATAGCCCTCGCTTCAGTCCGCGCTCGACCAGCTTATGGGTCTTATCTGCATCGCCTTCCAGGACGGCAGTGGATAATCGTTCATATAGTTCACTCATCGGTTCTCTCCTTGGTTAGCTGCTTTTAACGCGTTCTTCGGCCTCTGCCAAAACTTTTTCGATCGCTTTTTTAGTTTCGGGCTTGATGGGAGAGGGTTGGTGAGAAGCCAGGATTTCGTGAACGCGAGTTGCAGTGCGATCCTTGAGCGTTTTCTTGCCCATCGATTCCCATTCTTCATAGTTTCGGCGGTCGCACAAGTTGGGATACCAGAATTCGTTCTTATAGTATCGCCGGGTATGTGGTTCGCGCAGGTAATGCCCATTGGGCCCAACGTTATGGATAACATCTACGGCCAAGGTGTCTTCGTTGACTTCGATGCCGCGCGTGATCCTGCGGGAATAGCCAATGGCTTCATCCATGGCACACAACTGAAAGACAGATCCGGTCATCCCGCTCTCGGTATAGCCCACATCATGGCATAGATCACCACCTGTGAGGGCCGAGAAGAAGACCGTCAGCGACCCTTCGATAATCGCTTGCTCGTCAAAGGTCTTGGCATCCGTACAGCCGCCAGTTTGCCACAAGGGTAATCCGGCGAAATGGGCTAGCTCAGTCAGCCCAGCCATGTTGATGGACATCTCAGGCGCACCGTATGAAAGGATCATGGCGCTCATATCCATCACCGAGAATACCCCCCCCATGAAAAAGGGCAATCCGGGCTGCAGCGTCTGGGCAATCACCAGTCCCATCCATGATTCGGCCGCGCCCTGGATGATGACTCCAGCAGAGGTGACCGGCGCGGTGCCACCGGAAATAGGGCAGGGGGTGAAGATCAGGGGAACGCGGTGTTCGGCAGCGAAAATGAGCTTGTCCAAGGCTTCTTGGGTGCTAACAAGCGGTGAAAGCGGCTCGCAATAATGCACGTAATTAGGACGCCTTTCGAAGGCTGCTTGTCCCCCAGCTTCGGCCACAGCGATCTCGTGAATACCCGCTGAGTCAAATTTATCGTACGACCAGGCAACGATAGGTTTGCTGGTGTTGGGGAACATGCCAGCAAACTCATAAAGCGCACCCAGGTCGTGGTGGACGTCGTTGACTGTGCCTAGTGATTCGCAGAAATCGATATTGGGTAAGGCATCGACCATTTTTGCGACCAGAGGCACATCCGTTTTGACGTAGAGTCTACGCTCCATGCTTTCCACGTCGATGAAGTTCGGGCAGGTCGGACCTGGCCCGAAGTGGCCGCGACCTGGCCCAATGTGGATATTGTGCTCAGGGTTGCCATCGCGTGCGAAAATCGTGAAGCTGCGCGGGGCCAGATCGAGTGCCTTCCTGACAATATAGGATGGGATTCGCACTCGAATACCATCCACCCAGGCGCCCGCTTCTTTCAATATTTGGCGTGCTTGGTCGTGGTGCACATCGAGGCCAGTGTATTCCAAGACATGCAGTACGCCATCGAACAACTCTTGCAGTTGGTCATCTGAAAGCATTCGAAATTGAACGCCCGCATTAACAGGGTAATTCGCCCTCATATAGGGTCTCCTTTCAGGGAATAGAAAAGGAGTAAAGAATTTTGAAAATCTTTACTCCTTTTCTCCTTACGCCACAAATTTCTTCGCTAATTCGGCTGCTGAGGCAGCATTGGATGCGTAGCCGTCGGCTCCAATTTGGTCAGAGAATGCCTGGGTGACGGGTGCGCCACCGATCATGATCTTGACCTTGTCGCGCACACCAGCCTCTTCCAGCGCTTTGACGGTGTGCTCCATAGCCCTCATGGTGGTAGTGAGTAGTGCGGACATTCCCAAGATGTCAGGCTCGTGCTCTTTGACGGCATCGACAAAAGCCTGCGGTTCGATATCCTTGCCAAGGTCATTGACCTCGAACCCCGCGCCTTCGCACATCATGCCGACTAGATTCTTGCCGATGTCGTGCAGATCCCCCTTGACCGTGCCTATCAGCACTTTGCCAGTCATCGATGCACCTGTCTCAGCTAAAAGGGGCTTGATAAGGGCCATGGACGATTGCATTGCTCGCGCGGAGCGTAGCACCTCGGGCACAAACATATTGCCGGCTTTGAACTCAACACCAACATAGTCCATACCAGGCATTAAGCCTTTATCCAGGATATCCTTGGCGCTGAGACCATCGTCCAAGGCATCTTGGGTGAGTTCGACAATCTCGTCCAGGTTGCCTTCGATGACGGATTTGGATAGTTCAGATAACTGTTCACTCATTTTATTTCTTCCTCCATGTCTAAGGTTTTATGGATTGGTTTTAGCCAGTTGGGGAAATATTCCATTGCGCGGCTAATTGTCATAAGTATTGTTTGATGGTTTGGTGGAACTCTTCAATGTGGGTTTTCATCCTCTGTCCAGCTTTTTGGGCATCTCCCTCCTCAATGGCTTCGAGGATTTCAATGTGGGCATCAACATCGATATCCTCCGGCTGCGTGTAGTTTATCGCCATATACCAGATTCGCAGGGACAGGTTATAGAAATGCTCCAGCTCTTTAAAGAGGAATTTATTATGTGCAGATTCTATGATTTGCATGTGGAATTCGTGATCGATATTGATCAATGCCACTTTGTCGTTTGGATCTGCACCCTGGTATTTTTCAGCCAGGGATGTCAACCTTGAAAGCTGGTCTCTTGTGATTCGTTGGGTAGCCAATCGCGCTGCCAGAGCTTCTAGTTCTACTCGTACCTCGAAGATTTGCGTTAGATCAGTGACCGCAATATCTGCCACATACATCCCCCGGCGTGGTGTAACTGTGACTAAATTCTCAGCTTGAAGTTGCTTGATGGCCTCCCGAATTGGAGTTCTGCCCAACTTTAACTCCTCCATCAATTGAGCTTCGCTGATCACAGAACCTGGTGGCATTTTCGTGGTGACGATCTGCCCTTTTATTTGGGTGTAAGCTTTCTCGGCATCGGTTGGCTTCATTTGGATTTAATCGAATCTCAGTCTTCGACTTGCGCCTCTTGACGTGCCCGATAAGCCTGGATCCAGGCCATCCCATATTCATCTCGACCCATTGAGAGGTCAGCTGCTTTGATGGCAATGCTCACTTCCGGTTCAAGCGGATTGGTGATTGGGCAGGTCAACCCTGCGTGGATGGCCATGGCGATGAACGTGGCATTGATAAATTTCCGGTCGGGCATTCCAAAGGAGATATTGCTGGCACCCATAGTGATATTGACCCCAAATTCGGCGATGACCTTTTCGATGGTTTGCATCGCGACCAGCCCGGATGTGTGATCTGACCCCATGGTGAGCGCCAGCGGATCAATGACGATGTCCTCCGCGGGGATGCCAAGTTTCCCGGCCTGTTCGATGATATTCGCGGCAACTTTGAAGCGCCCATCGGGCGTGGCAGGGATGCCATCGTCATCCATGCACAAGCTGATCACTGCGGCACCAAATTCTTTGGCCAATGGGAGGACGGCTTCCATGGAGCGCTCTTCGCCATTGACCGAGTTGATCAGCGCTTTGCCCTCATACATGGAAAGCGCACCTTCGAGGGCTTTTGGGTCGGCGGTGTCGATGCACAACGGTACATCAACAACTTCCATCACTGTTGTGAGAACTTGCTTGAGCAGAGCGGGTTCGTCTGCACCAGGCACACCTGCGTTGACATCGAGGATCTTGGCCCCTGCTTCGACCTGGTTCACAGCGTCCCTACGGACGATGTCGAAATCCCCTGCCTGTAGCGCTTTGAGCATCAATTTGCGTCCCGTGGGATTGATGCGTTCACCGATGATCACCGTGGCATTCGCCCGGTTGATTTCAACGGATTGCGATTTAGAAGAGACAATTGTAGTTAGATTTTCTGTCATGAACTCACCTATTTAGGGGAAACAATATGGTTGTGAATTGAGGCACTTGCTAGTATATCACAGATATATCAGAAAATATGATTATTTTAAGGAGTTACGCACTTGAAGCAGTTTGGGCTGGGAATAGGGGGTGGGGGCGTAGCCCCCA
>CAYTKR010000143.1:0-13069 GCA_964438295.1 uncultured Anaerolineales bacterium | reverse complement strand
CGAACCCAGTTCTGCTGCCTGTTGTGGAAGTTGTTCGTCTTCCAGCGCATTCAGAGCAGCCAGGGATGCGGCGGAGGCCAATGGATTACCACCGAAAGTTGAACCATGTATCCCAGGGGAGAGTTCAACAACGCGCTCACCGATCAGCACCGCGCCCATCGGCACGCCCCCGGCGATGGATTTTGCCAGACAGAGAAAATCGGGTTGCAAATCGAAATGTTCCAGCGCGAACATCTTGCCCGTGCGCCCAAAGCCTGTTTGGATTTCATCAATTATCAGCAGCGCACCCTGCTGGCGGCAAAGCTCCTGTGCGCCCTGGAAATACTGCGCATCGCCAGGGTGCACACCCCCCTCGCCCTGGACAATCTCCAGGATCACCGCGGCAGTGTTATCATCTACTTCGGCAGTCAGTTTCTCCAAATTGTTGTAAGGGACGTGGTGGATATCCGGTACCAGCGGAGTAAATGGAGCGCGGTACTTCTTGTTCCAGGTGGCCGATAGGGCCCCCATTGAGCGTCCGTGAAAGCCGCGCATCGTGGCGATGATCTTCGTGCGTCGGGTGCTGAAACGGGCAAACTTGAAGGCTGCTTCTACGGCTTCGGTGCCAGAGTTGGTCAAAAAAACGCGTTTCAAACCGGCCGGGGCTAGACTGGTCAGCTTGGCGAGCAGCTTGGCGCGCGTATCGTTGTAAAACATTTCTGGGCAAGCAATTAGCATGGCCGCTTGCTCGCTGATCGCCGCAGTGATCGCCGGATGGGCATGCCCCAGGTTGGCCGCCCCTTGACCGCCAACACAGTCGATATACTCGTTTCCACGCTCATCCCAGAGCAATGCGCCTTCGCCACGGACGATTACTAGATCTCGCTTGGCATAAACGCCGGAAGTATGTTGAGTTTCAAGAGCTTGTGTGTTTGACATGACATTGACTGAATGAGGAAGCCAGGAATCCATGATTTCGCTGATAATGTTCCTGCCTTCCTGGTTTCCTAATAAATTGATTATTTGATCACTGTTCCATTACCATCTAGCGCCTTGCTAATTGGATCCTCGACTCGCCCATCAGCGATGATGACCTGCCCAACGCCTCCAGTCAGCGCTTCCCCGGCGCCGAGAATTTTCTTCTTCATGCGGCCCTGAGCAATTTCGAGCGCGTCGTCAAGTTTCTTTAAATATAAATTCTTGATCAGCGAGCTTTCATCGGGGAATTTTCTCAGCAGGCCGGGAACGGCAGTGAGGAGCAAGAGGGTGTCAGCGTTTAGGGCGGCTGCGACCATGGCAGCGGCCCGGTCAGCATCAACATTGAGGGCTTCACCCTGTTCGCTGATCGCCAGCGGGGCTATCACAGGTGTGTAACCTCCCTTCTGTAGCGAGCGCAGTAAATCAGCATTTACTTGCTGGATTTTGCCAGTATAGTCATCGCGCAGCATTTTACGTTTGCCGTTTTCGATGATGCGGATGGCGGCTTTGCGTTTGGCGACCATCATCCGGCCATCCAGACCACTAAGGCCAAATGCGTTCACGCCCAATGTTTGGAGTTGTTCGACTAAAAGGGTGTTGACCTTACCATTTACAGCCATCGAAAAAGTCTCCAGGGTTTTGCGGTCCGTATACCGCGATGTAAAACCTGAAGGGGATGTCACAAAACGGGGCGGATACCCGACGGCTTCGCCCAAGGCGTTGGCCTCTGCTGAACCGCCATGTACTAGCACTAGACGTTGACCGCCTTCCAGCAGCGAGGCGGCATCCTGACAAATGGCGGAGAAATCCACACCTTTGGTGCCGCCGAGTTTTACAACGATGGTGGAGTGGTTATTGGGTATTGGGTATTGGTTGATAGCCATAACAAATATCTAATCTCCAATATCTAATAGCTAAATGGGATGCAAGCCAGGAAATTCTAGCCCCATCGTCTCGTCAAAGCCCAGCATCAAGTTCATCGACTGCACCGCGGAGCCAGAAGCGCCTTTCATCAAGTTGTCGATGGCGCACATGGAAATCACATGTCCAGTTTTTGTGTCCAAGTCAAAGCCTATATCGGCGTAGTTGGACCCCGCCAGGATTTTTGGCTCAGGGACGCGGTAGATGCCACGTCGTTCTTTGACCACCCGCAAGAAAGGATTCTCAGCCGCGACACTCCGGTAGGCTTTCCACAAATCTTTGAGTTCCACACCATCTCGGACATAGCCGTGAACAGTGGCAAGCGCGCCGCGTACCAAATCGACTGAGGTCATGGTCAGGGACACGTTTTGCACTCCCATCTCCTGGATGACTTCTGCAGTGTGACGGTGCCCATAGGGCGCATAGGTGCGAACCACGCTGCTGCGTTCGGGATGGTGTGAGCCAGGGTTGACCGATGCACCACCCTCTGAGGAGCCAACTTTCAACTCGATGATGACTGGTTTCTCAGTATCAAGTAGGTCAGCCTGGATGAGCGGCAGCAGCGCCAGGTTGCTGGCGGTGGCGTTGCAGCCCACGCCGCTGACGTATTTGGTTTGGCACAGCGCCTGGCGATGCAGTTCTGGGAGCCCGTAAACGAACTTCGATAGCCAATCAGGGGCTGCATGGGATTCTCCATACCACGCTGCGTAGAATTCAGGGCTTTTCAGACGGAAGTCTGCCGAGAGGTCGATGATATACCTCGCCCGTTCAGCATACTCTTCGATATGGTATTGAGCCTGTCCATGGGGCAAAGCCAGAAAGAGCACATCCGTAGGTAGAAGTTCCCCAGGGGATGAAAACTTCAGGCGGGTTTGCGCCCGCAGGTTAGGATGGGTCTGGTAAACATATTCACCCAGCTTTTGCCGCGCAGTGACCTGGGCAACTTCAATTTCGGGGTGGGCTAACAACAGGCGTAGCAATTCTCCACCCGTGTAACCCGATCCGCCGATGATGGAGGCACGTATCATTGAAACTCCTTTGAATTTTGAGATTGGATATTAGATAATGGATATTATCTAATATCCAATCTCAAATATCTAATTTCTAGCCTTCTTCTCTTTTGCGACCTCGATTAAAAAATCCACAATCATCCCGGCAATGTCGATACCACTCGTGGGTTGGGCTGTGTTGAACTCCAGAGTGTGGTTGATCTCATTGATCAGGTAGCCGCGCTCAGGGTGTTCGATCACGTCCACAGCCAGCACCCCACCCCCAACGGCGCGTGCAGCTTCACTGCAAAGAGTCTCCAATTCAGGCGTCAGCGGGCAGACTTCCCCGACCCCACCGCGCGATGTGTTGGTAATCCAATGATGTGACTTACGGTAAATGGCAGTGATCGCCCGGTCGCCAACTACGAAGACACGGATATCGCGTCCGGGCTTCTCGATGAACTCCTGGATATAGAAGATCGAATGCTGGTATGAGCCAAGAACTGCTTTGTGTTCAAGGATCGCTTCAGCAGCGTCGCGGTCGTTGATCTTGGCCAGCAAGCGTCCCCAAGAACCGACTACCGGTTTGAGCACCGCGGGATAACCAAGGTTTTCGATGGCTACCAGGGCAGACTCCGGGGTGAAGGCAACTTGAGTGCAGGGTTGAGGTACATTGGCTTTCGCCAAGGCCGTGCTAGTAGCGATCTTGTCACCGCAAGCCTCGGAAACTGTGGCTGTATTGACGGTAGGAATGCCCCAGGCATTCAGGGTGCGTAAAGCGTACAAGCCACGCGCATAGCTGATACTACGCTCTAGGATGGCATCGTATATCATCCAGGGCTCAGGATTGCACAAATCGAAGTGGATTTTTCGATCGTCCAGACGATCATAATCAACGTTGCGCTGCTCCAGGGCTGCGAAGATCCATTTCTCTTCGACGCGCACGCGTGAGTATAATACGCCGATTTTGGGACTACTCACCCCAATCCTCTTCTTCCATAGGGGCCAACTCGACCTCCGCGGGATCGAGCGAGAGCACTTCCAGATCTACACCGCAGTCCGGGCAGACAATAATTTCATTTTCTTCCGTGCCGTCTTCGAGTTCGAGTTCGGCGATACATTCGGGGCAATTTAGTTGAGACATGATTTACACCTTTAGATATTTTTTAGCTTGTTCGATTTGAATTTTAACGGCCTTTGGTGCTGTTCCACCAATAGCCTTCCGCCGGGCAATGCTGCCGCGCGGGTCGAAAACTTCATATATGGAGACATCAAATATTTGGTGGATAGACTGGTAATCTGAAAGGGTCAATTCATTGATGGGAATACCCTTTTCAAGGCTGAGCTTGACTACTTGACCCGTGAGGTGGTGCGCATCCCTGAAGGGGATACCGTTCTCGACGAGGTAATCTGCCAGATCAGTCGCCAACATGCCCGCGTCGATGGCAGATGCCATCTTTTGCGGATAAACCGTAAGCGTATTTAACGCATTGGATATTACAGGCAGCAGGGCCATCAAAGTGTCATAGGCATTGAACACTGGGACTTTATCCTCTTGCAGATCCTTATCGTAGGTGGAAGGCAACCCCTTAAGGGTGCTCAACAACCCCGTGAGATATCCCAGCAGCGTCCCTGCCTTGCCGCGTGCCAGCTCAAAGGGGTCGGGATTCTTCTTTTGGGGCATGATACTAGAGCCGGTGGCGTAGGCGTCGTCGAGCTCGAAAAAGCCAAACTCAGTGCTGGTGAACAGCACCATATTCTCGGCCAATTTGCTGAGGTGGGTGCCAATCAGCGCCGTGATGAAGAGAAATTCTGCCGCGAAATCCCGATCAGAGACAGCGTCGATACTGTTTGGCGAAGGCTGGTCGAACCCCAGGCTTTCCGCCAGGGAATGGCGGTCAATGGGGAAGGGGGTGCCAGCCAGTGCACTGGCACCCAACGGCATCACCGATAAGCGCGTCTCTAACGCGGACAAACGATCCAGATCGCGCTGCAGAGGCCAAAAATGGGAGAGCCACCAATGGCTGAGTAAGATCGGCTGAGCGCGCTGCAAGTGAGTGTAGCCGGGCATGATGATGTAGCCCTCACCCTTGCCCTCTCCCCGTGGGAGAGGGGATAACAGATCTGTTTCGGCGCGGTCGATCAAAGCGGCTTGCAACTCAGCCAGGGCAGCTGCCAATGAAGAAATATGATCGAGCAGCCACATTCGAAAATCTGTAGCAACCTGGTCGTTGCGGCTGCGCCCAGTGTGCAGCTTTCCTGCCAGGGGGCCGATGATCTCTCCCAATCTGCGTTCGACGGCGGTGTGGATGTCTTCATCCCCAGGGGCGAAGTCAAAACTTTGGGAGCGGAACTCAGACTCGATTTGGTTCAGACCAGCCTCGAGTTGAGTCCGCTCGTCCACCGTCAATACGCCCGCCATCTCCAAGGCTTCGGCCCAGGCCCGGCTGCCGCGCACGTCCTGTTCCGCCATGCGCTGATCAAAATGAATTGAGGCGTTCAGGGTGAACATGTCGGGATCAGAATCGCCCGAAAATCTTCCATTCCATAGAGTCATATTGTTCTCCAGTAATCAGCAACCAGTTGTCAGTGAACAGTGGAAAACTGATTACTGTTCACCGGTTACTGTTACTGACTAGTCTCGTTTGAACCGAGTGTAATCCGGCTTGGGCATATCTAATCCTGATACGGGCAGGTTATTGAGCGCGCGCACTTTCAAAGGCAAACCGTAGAGGTGGATGAAACCCTCGGCATCGGATTGATCGTAGACATCTTCCTGCCCGAAGGTGGCGAAATCTTCCCGGTAAAGTGAGAATGGGCTCTTGCGCCCGACAGATATGATGTTGCCCTTGTACAGTTTCAACCGTACAGTGCCTGTGACTGGCCCTTGGGTGTTATCCATGAAGGCGTCGATAGCTTCTTTAAGTGGAGTGAACCACAGGCCGTTGTAGAGCAATTCGGCGTATTTGAGCGCAACCATATCTTTGAACTGGATCGTGGTTTTATCAAGCACCAGAGATTCGAGATCGCGGTGCGCTGCAAAAAGGATCGTGCCCCCAGGCGTCTCATAAACTCCGTGCGATTTCATGCCTACCAGGCGATTTTCAACGAGATCAGTCCGTCCGATACCATGGACGCCGCCGATGGTATTGAGTTGCGTGATCAATTGGGCTGAAGTAACCTTCTCCCCGTTGAGCGTGGTTGGTATTCCAGAATCGAACTCGATTTCCACATATTCAGGTGTGTTGGGGGCTTCTTCGGGTGAAGCGCTTAGTTGGAACATATCCTCTTCGGGTTCCACCCAGGTCTCTTCCAGCGGGCCGCCCTCGTGCGAGAGATGCCACAAGTTGCGGTCGCGGCTGTAAATGGATTTGAGCGTGTTGGGTACCGGAATGCCGCGCTCGGCGGCATATTCCAGCGCGTCTTCTCTGGAACGGATCTCCCACTCACGCCAGGGAGCAATGACTTTCAGGCGCGGGTCTAGGGCCATTACGGTCAGTTCGAAGCGCACCTGGTCATTCCCCTTCCCTGTAGCGCCATGGGCGACAGCATCAGCACCGACCTGGTGAGCCACCTCGACCAGGTGTTTGGCGGTCAACGGGCGGGCTACGGACGTACCAAGAAGATACTTGCGCTCGTAGATTGCGCCGGCGCGCACCATCGGGATCAGGTAGTCGCTGGCGAACTCTTCCTTAAGGTCCTTAATAAATATTTGGCTGGCGCCGCTGGCGAGGGCCTTCTCTTCCAGGCCATCCAGCTCATCGCCTTGGCCTAAGTCAGCAGTGAAGCAGACCACTTCACAGCCGTAGTTCTCTTTCAGCCAGGGTACGATCACAGATGTGTCCAGTCCGCCAGAGTAGGCCAGCACGACTTTTTCAACGGATTTGGTAGGGTTACTAGGCATAATATTCTCCTTTTCATCTTCCCTCCGTCTACGGGGGGATTGAGGGGGACGACCGGGGGATGGAATGCACCCGTTCGCGCAAAATAAAAAGCCCTCCTTGGGGAAGGAGGGCTTTGCTTACGAAAATAGAGCGTATGGTTTGCTTTTGTTGATTATCCAAACACGAACGCCCGACCTTCCCGGTGGGGGGGCGGGTAGCTAGGACGAGGTCGTCGAGCGCGTGTGACTAAGGAGATCAACATATTGGGCGGAAGTTTAGCATTGGAAATCTGATCCGTCAAGGATTTAGAGATTTTATATTCGAATTAAGCGCAACGAATATGCCGCTATCTTTGTGGATGCGTATCATTCCGTTATTGGCATTCATTTGCACTTCGACGAAGCGAGCCAGTTCTTCATGCCGATTTTCATTTAATCTCAAACGCGCCATCGATAAGATGTAATCTGTTAATGCGCCCACATCTGTGACGTGCAATTCATCCAGATAACGACGGGTTTCCACCTGAGGAAACCAGCTTAGAATTTCGCGTTCGCCATTCTGCAAGGTAAATTCAAATTTCTCACTACTGAAAACTTGTCCGATTTCTGGATCGAATGCAGCTACCAGATTGGTTAACTCTTGCATGTGTGTTTCACCGATGGTTGTCGCGTAAAAGTGACCATCCGGCACAAGGATCCGATGGATCTCCGCCAGCGTCTTCACCCGGTCTGGTACGTGAAAGAGGCAGTGGTTGGCAATTACCGCATCGAAATGTGCAGATGGATTGGGAATGGCTTGCGCATCGATGATCTTAAAGTTGAAAGGATGAGGCAAACTGTTCAAATTTTGGCGAGCCTGAGCCACCATTCCTGGGGAGAAATCCGAGAGGGTGATCTGCCATCCCGGTGGGATGCGCGCCATATTGTCCCGCCAGAGATCGGCTGACCCACAGCCCAACTCCAGGATGCGGCAGGCCTTTGGCAAATCGTATTGATCAAATACCCATGGAAACCAGCCGTATTGGTTGGAACTGAACTCAATGTGCAAACGGATGCGGGCATTGAGATTCTTGGCATCCTGATATTGCTCATTGAGCAGATATTGGGGGTCTTTGAGTTTTGACATGATTCCACTCCTGATTGGTCTGAGTGCGATTATAATCGAGGTGATGGTCATTTCAGTCACTGATCAATTAAAAAACTTCCTGAAATCCTCTTGAGAAAAGGGTAAATTTACTTCTAGAGAAAGGATGATCTATGCTTGCTTCACTCCCCCCAATTTACGACCATATTCATGAAAACAAGGATGACTTCATAAAGCGCGTGATCGATTATGTACGCCGCCCTAGCATCAGCGCACACGATATTGGCATCCGTGAAGTATCTGAAATCCTGGTGAAAATGTTGACCGAACTCGGATTTGAAACAACGAGCTTGCCAACGGCTGGGCATCCGATGGTTTTGGGGCGCTGGGAAAAATCGCCCGGCGCGCCAACGGTTCTACTGTATGGCCATTATGATGTTCAGCCTCCAGATCCATTGGATGAATGGATCTCCCCACCCTTCGAGCCCACTATCCGAGATGGCCGTATCTACGCCCGCGGCATTGGCGATAACAAGGGCCAACACTTTGCCCAGATTCTGGCAATCGAGTCATATCTCGCCGTGCATGGAGCCCTGCCCTGCAATGTGCTTTTCTTACTGGAAGGTGAAGAAGAGATCGGCAGCCCGCATATTGCTGATTTCGTGCGCCAGCACCGGGATTTACTGAATGCAGACCTGGTGATCACCGCCGATGGCACTTTGCACGAATCCGGCACACCCTTACTTGAATATGGCGTGCGCGGTATCGCCTCTTTTGAGCTGCGAGCGCGCGGCGCGAACCGCGATGTTCATTCCGGCAATTATGGCGGGGTGGTACCCAATCCTATCTGGCAGTTGATCCACCTGCTGGCCAGTATGAAGAACGAGCGCGGGGAGATCACTATCGAGGGGATTCATGACAATATCATCCCCCCAACCGCCCTGGAGCAGGCAGCCGTGAAGCGCCTGCCCCTGGATCTAGAAGAATTTATGGGGGAGTTAGGGATGCAGCAATTGGATCAACCCCTAGAGCGACCGTTCTACGACCGCTTGATGTTCCACTCAACGTTTACGATCAACGGTTTCCACAGCGGGTATGGAGGGCCAGGCTCGAAGACTGTGTTGCCCCATGAAGCTGTGGTCAAGTGCGATATTCGTCTGGTAGAGGCCCAAACTCCCGACGAGATCCTTGATAAAGTAGCCGCCCATATCCAGCGCGTCGCCCCCGATGTGGAGTTCATTCCATTGGACGGAATGCTCCCATCGAAAACGCCGCTGGATTCTCCCTATGCGGAACCTCTCAAACAGGCAATTCGAGATGCGCAGGGAGTGGAACCCTTCGAGATCCCCAGCGCAGGGGGCAGCCTACCTAACTACGTGTTCACCAAAATACTGGAGCTTCCGGCATTTGTGATCCCTTACGGCAACGCCGACGAAGCCAACCACGCCCCCAACGAAAACCTGACCCTGGACTGTTTCTTCAATGGCATTCGCACTGGGGCGGCGACGTTGGCCTATTTGGGAAAGATGGACGAGATCGCATAATATTTCACAATCGCCTTGACCCTCCCCATATCTCGCGGTACACTCATCTCCGCTTTCTAGACACGGAGGCATCCTAATGCACCCGACAACCGAAAAGAACAGCTAGACGGTAAAAAGTTCTCAATACTTTCATCGTTTTCGAACCGTCAAGCATGCAATTGCCACTCTGGTGACAGTTCTTTTTCGTGTTGCTGGCTTGCACCTCCGGTCTTTGCGCGAAATGGCGTATTCAAATCGCCGTTTCGCCACCCCAATGCATGAGCATTGGGGAACCCCCTTTCAGACTGATTGCTGAATAAATACACACACTTTACTTCAAGGCCACGGTGCACCACACGCCGTGGCTTTTGTATTATCCACAGAGAGCGCCAAGGATGAAGAGAAAAATTAATAAACGCCATGTGCAAGTTTTCCTAATTATCTGTCATTCTGAGCCCTGCAAGGGCGAAGAATCTCTAAGAAAAGAGTTTCAGATCCTTCGCTCTCCTTTGGTGGCTCAGGATGACAGCCAAATGAAATATCCTTACACATCAGGTTAATCATTCTTATAAGGATGTTCCTGCGAACTCAACGAATATAAAAGGAAAACAATCATGAAAACATTCAACGAACTTACCCGCCTCGGCCAATTGCGCCGATTGCGGAAACTTGCTGAAATTGCCCTGATAGAATACAGATTATCAAACGCAAATTTAACCTTCCAACACTATGAAGGCAACGTCATCTTCCGGGTGGATGTGCCGGGGGAGGCTAAAGCCCAGGATAACGGCACGTATATCCCTAACCGCTACAACTTACGCATACTATCCATGAACAATCCAGAAGCTACCGAAGCGGAGCTGATTTGGCTATCGGCGCTGCAGAATGAAGCTGGACTACCCGTGCCCGTACCGGTTCCTACCCTGGATGGAAGATTGTTAACCACCATCACAACACCCGGGATACCGGATGGCAAGGTCGTCTCGTTGATGCGCTGGGTCGCGGGGCAGCAGCTATCCGATAAAAGCTTGCGCCCGCAGCATGCTAGGTCCTGGGGTCGGTTTGTGGGAAAGCTGCACAAATTTGCGGCGACCTGGACTCCCCCTGAAGGCTACAAACGCTTTCACTGGGATTGGGAGGGCATCTTGGGCAATGGTGTCTTGTGCACCCCGGTCGATGAATTGGTCGCCTCGATGCCAAAGCAATATCAGGAACCCTTCAAGGTAATCTCTGCAGAAACCAAAGCAGCTATGCAGGCGCTTGGGACAGCATCTGAGGTCTTCGGCATGATACATACTGACATGTATCTGGAGAATGTGCTCTTCAAGGCAGGAGAACCACGCATCATTGACTTCGAAGATTGCGGTTTTGGCTACTACCTCTATGACATAGGCATCATTCTCTCCCAATGGATGTGGAACCCAGAAATGTCTTGGTTCCGCGAGGTCTTTTTGGATGGGTATTTCGAGACCAACTCAATACCCGCTGAAAAACTCAAATATCTCGACACTTTCATCGCCACCCGTTTTGCCGATTTCACACTCTGGGGAACCGCCTTCATCAAAAGTGACCCCGCTCGGGCAAAAGAGCACGAGGCATGGCGGAATGAGTCAGGTGATAGTTTGCTGAGGTATTTCGAAGAGAGATAATGCTGACGGAAGCCGAGGACCGGAGACCCTTCGGCCATGCTCAGGGCAAGCCGAAGACTGAAGACGGAATGTACCGGTCCGGTCACCGGTCTTCCGTCTCCTGTCAAGGAATTGGAGAATCATATATGAATCAAGAACCTCTCCTAACAATGCGCAACTATCAAACCGAAGGCGACTTCTGGAAAATGCGGGATTTTTTACGAGAAATCTTCTTTCTCAACAACCGGATAGAACGAAGTTGGAGTGTACCTCGCTTGGATTATTGGCGCTGGCATCACATCCTGACCTGCGAATCGGACCCCATGGAACAGGTAACTTTCCTCTGGGAAACCTCTGCTGGCCAACTGGTGGCGGTCCTGCATGCTATCGACAAGGGCGAGGCATATTTGCACGTTCATCCCCATTTCCGCAGCGCAGCACTCGAAAATGAGATGTTAGCCGTGGCTGAGAAGCAGCTTGTCAATGCCTATGGCGGCGAGAACAAACTTTTCATGCTGGCAGACGAGGACGATCCTTTACGTCAGGAAGTTCTTCAATCACGCGGCTATACTTACCGAGATGCACCGGTCTATCGTTGGCGGCGTGATCTAGACGCTCCGCTGCCTGAAGCAAAAATTGCGCATGGATACAAAATTCGTTCCATGGGTGATACCAGTGAATTTGAAGCTCGTGCCTGGGCTTCGTGGAGAGCCTTCCATCCCAATGAGCCCGATGAGGGGTTCGATGGCGGGGACTGGTACACCAACTTGCAATCCGCTCCGTTGTATCGCCGCGATTTGGATATCGTTGCCGGGGCTCCCAATGGTGAGATTGCAGCATTCTCAACGATTTTCAACGACGATGTCACCCGCTGCGCGGTCTGTGTTTTGGTGGGCTCTGCTCCCGAACATCAGCGCCGCGGCCTGGGGAAAGCCGTCATCATTGAGGGGTTGCGACGTTTGCGGCTAATGGGTGGCACGCGTGCATTTGCCAACGGCTTCGATCCGCCCGCAAATGCACTCTATGGTTCCGCATTAGGAACCAGTTATCGGGCCGAATCTTGGTATAAGATTATCGAGTGACGGGGAATTTTTAAGTATTTGTCGGAAAGTAGCTGACAAAGCGTCACTCTCCGGTGACCACCTAACCGATTAACAATGGAGAAAACCATGAAAGAAAAACTCAAACAACGAATCTACCAAACTGAAGAAGAATACTGGCGTCTACGCGCATTCTTGAGAGAAGTATTGATGCTCAACAAATTGCGAGAATATTGCTGGCATGTGGCGCGCCTCGATTACTGGCGTGGGCATCTGCTTGATGATTGTGGTGATGTGGACCCCTTTTTGGATAAAATCCTCTTATGGGAAACGCAAGATGGAAAAATGGTCGCGGCGCTTACACCAGAAAGCGCAGGTCAGGCCTACATGCAGATCCATCCCGAATATCGGACGACTGCATTGGAAATCGAGATGATTGCCTTGGCTGAGGAGAAGCTGAACATCGAACATGAAGGTCAGAAAGCTGTATGTGTGTGGGCAAATCCCGACGATCAACTGCGAATGGATATTCTAAAACAGCGCGGCTATGTGAAGTGGAAGTGGACCGAATGGCAATGGCGTCGCGATTTAGATGCGCCAATTCCCGAACCGACTATGCCCGAAGGGTACACCATCCGTTCTCTGGGTGATGAGGATGAAATTCCAGCCCGAAGTTGGGCCTCTTGGCGCGGTTTCCATCCAGATGAACCTGATGAGGATTACCAGGGCTGGGAATGGTATTTGAATATCCAGCATTGCCCCCTCTATCGACGGGATTTGGATATTGTAGCGATAGATCCATCAGGAGAAATTGCTTCGTTCTGCACAGTGTGGTATGACGATGCCACCCGCACTGCCTATATCGAGCCAGTTGCTACGGTCCCAGAACACCTGCGCCGAGGTCTGGCTCGCGCGACCATCACCGAGGGCTTGCATCGCTTGCAGCGACTGGGAGCTACCTGTGTTTTTTTGGGCGGCTATGAGCCTGGACCGAACGCGCTGTATTCATCAACACTTTCCTCAGACCATGATAAATCGGAACAA
>CAYTKR010000142.1:0-13235 GCA_964438295.1 uncultured Anaerolineales bacterium | reverse complement strand
AACAGGCCCTTATAGGGCCTGAGCAAGCCGCCCGCTATGCGGGCGGTCTTGACTTGGCCGTTCTATCAGCGTACCTTTGGAGCTTGTAACTGAAGGTGCTTTGAGGTTGTCTCAAGGTGATACTGCTCTCAGAGGTATGAATAGGGAAAAAACATCCCAAGTCGATCTTCGCAGAGATGAGATTGGAGCGATTGGACGAGCATTCACTGCATTGATTAAATATTTTGAAGAGATGACAGCGGTTTCACAACACATTACTGCAGGCGATTTGTCTATTGAGGTCCAGCCTAAATCAGACCAAGATATGCTTGGTAACGCCCTCTCGCGAATGGTGGTTAATTTGCGCAATTTGTTATCTCATGTGACCGAAAACGCCTCCAGTCTCGGATCTGCATCCAATCAATTGGCAGCCGCTTCGGAACAGGCTGGACAGGCGGCTGAACAGATCACCATGACGATCCAACATGTTGCCCAAGGTGCAGCCCAACAGTCTGTTTCTGTCAGTGAAACTACCAGCTCTGTCGATCAAATGGTGCGCGCCATCGAAGGTGTTGCCAAGGGGGCCCAGGAGCAAGCTTCCGCAGTAACCAAATCATCCGAAGTAACCACACAAATGGCAACGGCAATCCAGCAAGTGGCAGCCAATGCACAGGCAGGAGCGCGTGGAGCCAGTGAGGCCGCAAATACCGCGCAATATGGCGCTAGAATCGTCGATAAGAATCTCGAAAGTATGGAAACCATCAAGGATAGGGTCAGTCTGGCATCACACAAAGTCGAAGAGATGGGTAAGCACTCAGACCAGATCGGCATGATCGTAGAAACAATAGATGATATTGCCTCCCAAATCAACCTCCTTGCCCTTAATGCCGCCATAGAAGCTGCACGCGTGGAAGGCAAAGGGGAGCAAATCGTCGAACAACTATTGCAGCGTCACCTCCTGGGGGTCCTCAACCTGGTTGCCGAAATGGTCGCTAAAAATCCTGACCTAAACTCCGTAGACCTTGCCGATTTGGCGCTCCAATCGCAGGTGGAGTCCTTGAGTATCTCAGATGCCGACGGCGTGATCATTTTATCGAATGATCCGGAAAGCTTGGGCTTTCGATATTCTGAGGACCCAGAACACGAGTCTTCAGCAAGCCGGCCTCTACTCAACCAAGATGATGGTGTCGTGATCAGGCCTATCGAGCCGCGCGATAGTGATGGCAAGCCTTATCTTTATGTGGCGATTTCGCGGCGAGATTGCCCAGGCATTCTATCAGCCGGTGTGCCGGGGGAAATTGCCTATCTTCTCGGCAACTTTTCGCGCGGCTTCGCAGTCGTTGCAGATGAAGTGCGCAAGCTTGCCGAACGCACAGCATCTGCTACCAAACAGACTGGCCAGCTCATCGAAAAAGTGCTGGGCTCGGTTTCTGAAGCCGTCTACGCCATGGATGAAAGTGCCGCCGAAGTCGACCATGGTGTCATCCAGGCCAGGGAGGCTGGCAAAGCGCTGCACAGTATCCTGACTGCCGTAGAGGATGTCAACCGGCAAGTCGATGAAATCTCGATGGCTGCAGAGCAAATGACAACCTCCTCGAATGAACTTGTAGTAGCCATGGAATCCGTTTCGGCAATTGTCGAGGAGAATACAGCCGCTACCGAGGAGATGAGTGCTGGGTCAAATGAGGTGAACCAATCAATAGAAAATATCGCCAGTGTATCGGAGGAAAACTCAGCAGCCATCGAAGAGATCTCAGCCTCCACAGAAGAGATGAGCGCCCAAGTCGAAGAAGTCTCGGCGTCGGCAGCCTCTTTGGCGGACATGTCCCAGCAGTTGACCAGTCTGATTAGCCAGTTCGACCTGGGAGCACAATTAAATATCGATCAAGAATATAAGCTCTCCAGACAAAGCAGCACAGCAGAAACAATTTCCAGCCCCTCAGCGATGGTTGATATTGCAGCCAACAGGCCGACAGCGCCAAGTATAGGTTCGAATGGCAGATAAATAATAAAAAACGATCAGCTACTGCCATGAGACGGTTGACCTCCCAGGAGAATTTTGGAGAAAAAAATGTCCCAACAATTCGTAATTTACCAACTCGCGCAAGAACAGTTTGGCGTCGATATCGCTGCCGTTGAAAGCATCATAAAGATGCAGGGCATCTCAGCCGTCCCCCAAGCGCCTGAGTTCGTCGAGGGCATCACCAACCTGCGCGGGGAAGTGTTGCCGGTCATCGACCTGAGGAAACGCTTCGGTATCCCACCATCTGCGAAACAGGGAGATGCCCGAATCATCATAGTCGAAATTGACGGTCAAAATATTGGCATGATCGTCGATGCCGTGACCGAGGTGCTCACTCTGGAAGATGATTCGATTGAGGCTCCTTCGGCACTTGTTATTGGGAATAGCGTCGATTTCATCAAAGGTATTGCCAAGGTTGATGATCAACTTGTCACAATCATCGATTTAGGTAAAGTGATGCTTTCTGATGAGCGGCTTGAATTGGTTGCGATGGCATAATATTTTTTTCATATTATAGGTGATTTTAATGGCTCAAATATCTGGAAGTCGTTCCCAAGAATCTCCCCTAATTATTTCCGATACGATGAAAAGACGATTTATGCCTGGCATAAACTTTAAAATAGGGCATAAGATTGGCGGGGGCTACCTGATTGTTGTCATGCTTTTATTTCTTGTCGCTGGAACGGGGTTTTGGGGGCTCAAGCAAGTAGGCGACGTGCTTGATTTCGTAATCGGTCCAGCTAGGGATACCAAGGATGGCGCCATGGAAACTTCTATCGCCGGGTTGTCCCAAATGGTCGCCGTTCAAGAAATGGCGCAAGGCAATGATATAGAAGAAAACATGATCTTGGTCAAAGAAAAAGAACATATCGCCGCGGACGGGAAAGCGCGTTTCGTGGCTGCAGATCTGTTGCCGGAAAGTCTCTACAATGAACTGAACTCTAAAGATCACAACTTCGATGTTGCCTTGGAAGATTTCCTGGCCGCCAGCGCTGACTTCGTGGCAGCTGGAGAAATGTTTGACGCGCATACCGGGAAATTCTTGGCTTTTTTTGAGCAAGTCGATGAAATTGGCGCACGTGCTTTGCAAGAGTTGGAGACTCAGCCGAGACATAGTACATCCTCGAATGACGGCCTGGGGGATCCCTGGCTGGCTGCGGGTAGCGCTATGGAGGCCAGGATCGAATATTTAGAGCAGCTATATTATTTAAATCGATTGTTAGCGGGGGCAAGTATCAGCCGCACGCGAGACCAGATAAATGAACATTTGGCGGATCAAAAGCTATCAGTATCCAGGATGTTCGCCTCCGGCTATTACGATGCGCCCGCGGATATTGTGGGTTATGAAGGCCTGAGCGTGGCCGAGGCGTACTCGGCGATGCTTGCTGAACATCAAAACTTGCTGGCTGAGTATATCGATAAATATATTGCCTACGATCTATATAAGGATGTTTACGGACAATCAGCTGATAATTTTTTCAAATTCCTCGCAAGGGTGAAAGCAACTGGTGATAGTGCTGTCGAGAGAAGGTTGGAGAGTATTGAAACTGTCAAACAATCAGCCATCAAAATGATGAGTATGGTGCTGGTCCTTGGCGGCATTCTGGCTATTCTCATTGCAATTATGAATACCAGATCAATTATCAAACCAATCAGATTAGTCACCGATGGCGCCGAGCATCTCTCGATAGGCGATTTCAGACTCTTGGGGATGGACCAGGCTGATCTCACAAGAATCAATGCGCGGACTGATGAGATGGGAGATATCGGTAGGGCTTTCGCTCGCCTAGTTGAGTACTTGCAAGAGAAGGCGCAAGCTGCCGGTGTGATAGCTGATGGTGATCTGACAACCCAAATCGAACCAAAAAGTGATATGGATAGTTTGGGGCATGCTTTTGTGCAAATGACTCAGAATCTTCAGGAACTGATAAGACGTGTGACAGAAAACGCCCATTCGGTTAATTCAGCGGCCGAACAGCTTTCGAACGCTGCTGAACAATCCAGCATCGTAACAAGTCAGGTTGCAGACTCGATGCAGCATGTGGCAACGAGCATCAGTCAGCAAACCCAGGCCATCAATGACGCCGTAAGTTCAGTGGATCATGTATCAAGAGCGATTGATGGGATTGCAAGAGGCGCCCATGAGCAGGCTTCATCAGTAACACAATCATCGCAGATTACGGCACAAATGTCGGCCGATATCCAACAGGTGACTGAAAATGCACAGGCTGGTGCCCAGGAGGCATCAGAAGCTACTCGGGTGGCAATTGAGGGTTCGAGTACAGTCGAACAGAATCTCCAAGCCATGTATGAGATTCGCGAGAAGGTGGATTACTCTGTTGCAAAAGTACATCTAATGGGTGAGCGTTCCACGCAGATCGGTGGAATTGTCAAAACCATTGAAGACATTGCCTCGCAAACGAATCTGCTATCACTAAATGCTGCTATCGAGGCTGCCCGATCAGAAAGCCGAGGCACCCGCCTAACAAGTGCAATGCTGGAACAACACTTGTTAGGCGTCGCACATCTAGTTGCTACGCTCGTGAGATTGACTGATGATTCTTTCGATACCAATATGTTAAGGGATCTTGCGCAACGATCCAATGTTGAAACAATCAATATTTCCGATGATGATGGAGTGATCACGAATTCGAATATCCCAGAAAGAATTGGCTATCGCTTTCCTGAAGATAAGAACACGCAGGCTGGTGAATTCCGCGAATTGATAGAAATATCTGCTGGTGTGGTCGTGCAACCGATCCTTCGACGAGATACCGATGGAAAGCCGTATCGGTTTGTTGGCATTTCACGCTATGATCAGAAAGGGATTATTCAAATCGGGAAATCGGCAGAGGAAATCGCAGAATTTTCAAACTTTGCCGGCGGTTTTACAGTGATTGCGGCTGAAGTGCGCAAACTCGCGGAGCAGTCAACCTTGGCAACCAAAGATGTAGCTGGATTGATAAAGGGCATGCAAGATACGGTTGCTGTGACCGTGCAAGCAATGGATCAGAGCGCCGATGAGGTAGAAAATGGGGTTCTCGGTGCCAATGAGGCTGGGAAAGCACTCACCAATATCATGGATGCGGCCCGTGTAGTCAACCAGCAGGTGGATGAGATCGCGGGAGCTGCCCAGCACATGAGTATCTCGGCTCATGAGCTTGTGGATGCCATGGATGCGGTTTCGGCGGTGGTGGAGGAAAACACAGCCGCAACCGAAGAGATGAACGCTAGCTCCACGATAGTAACCCAGGCTATCGAGAATATCGCCAGCATTAGCGAAGAGAATGGGGCTTCCGCAGAAGAAGTCAGCGCTTCTACTGAAGAGATGAGCGCTCAGGCCGAGGAGGTCGCTGCTTCGGCGGCATCTCTAGCCGAAATGGCTCAAGGCTTGTTAGGCCTGGTTGCCCAGTTCAAGCTCGAAATTCATGAAGGTGAAGTAATTTTCTCAGAATCTCATCCTGACGATACGCTCGTCGATGGAAATGACATCCTCTTATCTATTGCGGAAGAGAACAATATCGCTGATGTATGAAGATATCAAGGAACTTTCATAAGAAAGTAGCAGGATTGAGCCATACCTTTATGATTCTTTCATTCGGTGTTTATCAGGGTTTTATTGGGAGTTTATGGAATTACGACTAGAGAGAGTTTAATATTATCTAGGTAGAAATAAAAATGCAAGCAATCGTTTTCTTCAAAAAAAGAAAATCAGTTCAAATTAATGTATCGATAAGTGGTAGCCTTTTTTGAGTAAATTCAAAGAAAATCTGTGTTTCACGATCAGGGCAGGGCGCAATTCGCCCTGCTTTTTTTTGTTTGTATGATCTTCGCCAATAAATTTGCAACCAATTTTTTAGGAGAACACTATGAATACCAAATTGAGAAATATTTTAAAGTTCAACCAATGGACGATCAGGACAAGAGTTTTTTTGATCGTGTTTCTAATCGTCATCCTAACAGTGACCGCAACGACGGGGTTCAATATTGTTACGACAGCCAACAATATGACCCGAGTCGCCGGCGAGGAAATGGCCGCCTATGCCGGCGAAGCCATTCAACATTCGGGAGATATCGTCCTTGGCAGTGTCAAATCCCTGGAAGCGCTGGCGATCTCACCGATCCTGGTGCAGGCTGTTGAGCAGGCTAACCTGGCTTATCTAGATGCCGATCAAGGGCAGCTCGATGATGAAATTGCCACCCTGGACCAGGCCTGGAAAGACGAGGATGCCAGCGTGGAGAGGTTAGTAAAACAAATTGCGCAGAATGATGTCAGTGCTTATTTGCGCCACTTCATGGCAACATTTCCTGAGGAAGTCGAGGTATTTGCCACTGACATCCAAGGTTTGAATGTAGCCATGACCGAGCGCACCGGCGATTATTTGCAAGCCGACGAGGGCTGGTGGCAGGGTGCATATCAGGATGGTGCAGGGGGAACCTATGTCAGCGAAGTCGACTATGACGAGAGCTCCAACGCCTGGGCGATTGATATTGGTGTTCCCATCCGCGATGCTGCTGGTGATGTTATCGGCATTCTCCGGGGGACAGTGGATATATCGGTTGTGTTTGGGACCCTCTCGGAGATCGAATTTGGCCAGACTGGACACGCCGCCTTATTCGACAAAGAAGGCAAGATACTGTACGCTCAAAACAGCGATCTGCTTATGGAACAAGCCCCAGAAGCATTGTTTGCGTTTGTCAATGGCGAGGAATCCTGGAACAAAGCGTTGAGCGACCTCGATGGTAATCCCGCTGTGGTCGCCTCCGCCCCCCTGGAAGGGGAACTCGGGAACTCCTTGGGCTGGGTGCTTCTGCTCGAGCAAGATCTGCGAGAAGTAAATGCGCCCATCCAACAAACTTTGATCAATAGCTTGTTGATCGATGCCCTGATACTGGCAGTTATGCTGGTAATAGGTTTCTTATTTGCTCGCAGTTTATCCAGGCCGATCAAGATCATGGCTGGTTCAGTGGCTAATATCGGCCTACGGGGTGACCTCAACCGTGATACGCCCGAAGAAGTCAAGACAGCGATCATGAACCAGGGCGGCGAGATTGGCGAAATGGGATTGGGTCTAAGGAAAATGGAGATCTATCTGCAGCATGCGGCGGAAGCGGCGACAACCGTCGCACATGGTGATCTCACGGTGCAATTCAGCCCCCTTTCTGAGAAAGATGAACTGGGCAGCGCTATCAATCAGATGATCGAAAGCCTAAGAAAAATGATTACAGAGGTTCAGGAGAATGCCAACAGCGTTGGCCTGGCCTCCAACCAGCTATCGGCAGCCGCCGAACAGGCCGGAACCGCCACCAACCAGATCACTGCCACCATCCAGCAGGTCGCCCAGGGCACCTCGCAGCAGACCAACTCGATCAATGAGACTGCCAGCTCCGTCGACCAGATGGCGCGCGCCATCGAAGGTGTCGCCAAAGGCGCCCAGGAACAGGCCGCGGCCGTTGCAGAGTCATCCCAGGTCACCGCGCAGATGTCTGCTACCATCCAGCAGGTGGCTGCCAATGCCCAGGCCGGCGCCAAGGGAGCCAATGACGCTGCTCAGACCGCCAAATCCGGGGCAGTGATCGTCGATGAGAACCTGGAGGGCATGGGCCTGATCAAGGAAAAAGTTGGTCTTTCGGCGCAGAAGGTCGAAGAAATGGGTAAACGCTCCGACCAGATTGGGATGATCGTGGAGACCATCGACGATATCGCCTCGCAGACCAACCTGCTGGCGCTGAACGCCGCTATCGAGGCCGCCCGCGCTGGCGAGCACGGCAAAGGATTTGCAGTGGTGGCCGATGAAGTCCGCAAGCTGGCAGAACGCACTGCCACAGCGACCAAGGAGATTTCGGAGTTGATCGAAGAGGTGCAGGCCACGGTCTCTGAAGCGGTTGGGGCAATGGATGAGAGTGCTGATGAAGTCGAACGCGGTGTGAGCCAGGCAGGGGAGGCTGGCAAGGCCTTGGAGAGCATCCTGGAAGCTGTCGAGCAGGTCAACCAGCAAGTCGAGGAAATCACCGCTGCGGCGGAAGAGATGGAAGCTTCTTCCAATGAACTGGTCGGGGCAATGGACTCGGTCTCGGCGATCGTGGAAGAGAACACCGCCTCCACAGAAGAGATGAGTGCTGGCTCGACACAGGTGACCCAGGCCATCGAGAACATCGCCAGCATCAGCGAAGAGAACAGCGCCGCCACCGAAGAAGTCAGCGCCTCCACCGAAGAGATGAGCGCCCAGGTCGAGGAAGTTTCGGCTTCATCAGTAGCCCTGACCGAAATGGCGCAAGCCTTGTTGGATATCGTGGCCCGATTCAAGCTCGATACGGGAGATTTGGAAGATGTTCATGGTGAACCAGAATCTGAAGCTTATGTCTCCGGAGGTAATGGGAAAGCCGAAATCAGCGAAGAATTAGTCGTCGATTTGTAACAGCCAGGGCTTGAATTATCAATTCAGACACTCATTTGGGGAGGGGGTAACTCCTCCCCAAAATCTAAAGGAATTTTGTTCATGACTAAGCAATTTGTGATCTATCAGCTAGCTGGAGAACAATTTGGGGTAGATATCGCTGCCGTTGAAAGCATAATCAAAATGCAAGAAATTGCTGCAGTGCCTCAGGCCCCTGAATTTGTCGAGGGCGTGACCAATTTGCGCGGTGAAGTGCTACCAGTGATTGACTTGCGCAAACGCTTTGAGATCCCCCCTGCGGATGATTCAGAAGAGGAGCGCATCGTTGTTGTTGAAATCGATGGACAGAACGTGGGAATGATCGTCGATGCTGTAACCGAAGTGTTGACCTTAGATGAAGATGCCATCGAAGCGCCCTCAGCCTTGGTGATTGGCAGGAGCGTCGATTTCATTACCGGCATCGCCAAAGTCGAGGATCAGTTGGTCACGATAATCGATCTGAGCATGGTATTGCTCTCGGATGAGACACTTGAACTGGCAGCGATAGCGTAAATGCATGCTGGGCAACAAAAGCGGTGGTGCAACTTCTAAACACTGGGCAGCAATAGCAATGAATAGGGCATTTTATGAGAACAGCGTGGCACCTTGTGAAAACTTACAACAATGCACTTCTTGCGTGATTCATTGCACCATGCCTCCCCGTCCATGGGAATCATGATTGCCCGATATTGTTTTGGTAAATAATTAATATGTGTCCGTTTTGTTTCCTTCCGTGAATTGGGTAAAGATTGTGTCCCTAGGAATCTCTATTCTAATCAGCTTGGCAAAGCAATGCGCCTGACACTGGCTGAGCATTGAAAAGTTATGGCGCTCTTGGAACTACCATGGAAGTTGTCAGTTGACCACGGGAATTCCAGGAGGCCCGGAAAACAATACCAGAAATTCGAAAAAAATTTCCAGATCGCTTTTTCGAAGACCACTACAGAAAGGAGAGTTTTGTGAATACCAAAAGATTCCAAATTAAATCGATCCAGTTCAAAATCACACTATGGTCGGGTATTTGCTTATTTCTATTAGCGGCAATTCTGGTAGGTTATGCCGGTGCGACATCGCGCCTCCAAGGAATACAGCTAGCTACCGAAAAAGCTGCTGCAATGGCGGAATCTGAAGCTGCGGTGATAATGGCCGAAATCGATGTGGCGCTTGACGCGGCTCGTACCTTGGCACATGCCTTCGAGGCTACCAAAAACAGTGATATCTCACTCAGCCGAGATGAAGTCAATGCCATGCTCAAACAGGTGCTGGATGAGAATCCTGGTTTCGTTGGCACGTATACGCTCTGGGAGCCCAATGCATTCGACGGAATGGACGCTAAATATGGAAGCCGGGAGGGGCATGATGAAACTGGCCGCTTTATTCCGTATTGGAGCCGTGATGTAGATGGCAATATCATGGTCGAGCCATTGGTGGACTACGAACATGCAGGACCGGGTGACTACTACCAGGTGCCCAAGAATACCAAAATGGAAGCCATCATCGACCCCTATATCTACCCTGTTCAGGGCAAAGAGGTATTGATCACCTCCCTGGTTGTGCCGATCATGATCGAAGGGCAGTTCTACGGTATCGCCGGGGTAGATCTGCGTTTGGAATTCCTCCAAGAATTAGTCGACGAGGAAAATGCTTTCGATGGAACAGCCAAACTGGTCTTGATCAGCAACAACGGCACGTTATCCGCGGTAACTGGCCAGCCGGAACTGATTGGAGAGCAGGCCACGGCGATTCATACGGGCTTCGATGAAAACAATACCATTGTTCAGAATGGTGAGCAGCTCATCCAGGACATGGAAGATGATTTGGCAGTGTTTGTGCCAATCCACTTCGGTTTTTCACCGACACCCTGGTCGCTGAACCTCCTGGTGCCCATGAAACAGATCACAGCTGAGGCGACTATCAGAATGTGGAAGATGGTGGGTATTGGCAGTGGCCTGACACTAGTGGCCCTGGTCCTGCTATGGTTCGCGGCAGGAGGTGTCGCAAAGCCGATCCGGCACATCACCGACAATGCTCAGGAGATCGCACAGGGGAATCTGAACCAAGTTGTGGAAATAAGCCAGGCTGACGAAGTCGGGCAACTGGCCGAGGCATTTCGCGGAATGATCGCATATCTTCAGAACATGGCCGATGTGGCAGAGCAAATCACAGCAGGTGATCTATCAACGGACATCACACTGCAATCTGATGCCGATATCCTTGGAAAGGCCTTTGCTAATATGATCGCAAATTTGCGGGATTTGATGGGCCGGGTATTGGTCAACGCCAAAAGTGTCAGTGTGGCTTCTAGCCAATTGTCGTCCGCCGCCGAACAGGCCGGTGCAGCCACCAACCAGATCACCGCCACCATCCAGCAAGTAGCCCAGGGTACGGCGCAACAATCCAATTCGGTCAATGAGACCGCCAATTCCATCGACCAGATGGCCCGCGCCTTCGAAGGTGTCGCAAAGGGCGCTCAGGAGCAGGCCTCGGCCGTTGTACAGTCATCCCAGTTCACTGCCCAGATGTCATCGGCAATCCAACAGGTAGCGGCCAATGCTCAGGCCGGCGCCAAGGGTGCCAATAGTGCTGCCGAGACCGCCAAATCAGGTGCAAACATCGTAGAAAGCAATCTCGAGGGTATGCAGTCGATCAAGGAAACGGTGGGGCTCTCGTCGAAGAAGGTCGAAGAGATGGGCAATCGTTCCAACCAGATCGGCGTGATCGTGGAGACAATCGACGATATCGCTTCCTAGACCAACCTGCTGGCGCTGAATGCGGCCATCGAAGCCGCCCGCGCCGGAGAGCACGGCAAGGGATTTGCTGTGGTGGCCGATGAAGTCCGCAAGCTGGCAGAACGCACTGCTTCGGCGACCAAGGAGATATCCAAGTTGATCGAAGAGGTACAGGCCTCAGTCTCCGAGGCGGTCAGCGCCATGGATGAGAGCGCCGGGGAAGTCGAGACCGGTGTAACCAAGGCCGGCGAGGCCGGGCAAGCCTTGCAGGGCATTCTCAGCGCTGTGGAAGAAGTCAACCAGCAAGTCGAGGAGATTTCCGCCGCTGCCGAAGAGATGGAAGCATCCTCCAACGAGCTGGTGGGGGCAATGGACTCGGTCTCCGCAATTGTGGAAGAGAACACTGCCGCAACTGAAGAGATGACAGCTGGCTCCAGCGAAGTTTCGCAGGCCATCGAGAACATTGCCAGCATCTCAGAAGAAAACAGCGCTGCGACAGAGGAAGTCAGCGCCTCGACAGAGGAGATGAGCGCGCAAGTTGAAGAAGTCACTGTATCGGCAGCATCACTGGCCGAAATGGCAGCCGATCTCCAGGCGGTTGTCAATAATTTCAAATTGACAGAAAACGATAATCTAGAAGAAAAGATCGAGATTTTCAAGCAAGCCCATATCCGTTGGGTTACCCAACTCGAAAAGATGTTAGCTGGCACGATCAGCATCGATGAGAGCCAGATCGACACTCATGAAAATTGCATCTTGGGTAAATGGTACTCCGGACGAGGAAAGATAGACCTGGGAGACCTGCCGGAATTCGTGGCGATCCAGGAGCCGCATAGGAAACTACATGAAACGGTCGTAAATGTGGTGACTGCTTACAATCGAGGTAATCGCCAATCCGCGGAGAGAGGCACCAAAGAAGTGGAACATCTCTCTCATCAAGTCATCGAGCTGCTCGATCGGCTAGAGATCATCTCCTGTAACGGGAAAGCATCTGCAACCAGCAAGTCAACAGATGTGCAGCCTGAAAGGGTATCGGTTCTAGCTGGAGGCAATGGTAGATAAGTGCCTTTTACAGAAACCGCGCTGACACCCAATACTTGAACTGCAAACAATGGCAAAAACACAATGACCAAAGTCATCGTCATCCAGGGCGGCAGCCTGGATAGTTACTACGAGCAAACCATGGATTACCTGCAAGCCAAATATCATACCTATCCTTTCGATTTGTTCGATTTGCACGTACCACCACAAACTGAAAGTTCGATGGGCTATTACGAAAAACTTGCCCGCAATATTGTAAATGAGGCAGGGGTCGATGGTATATCTCCACCTGGAAAGCTTGTCATATAAATGCGGGGCCGCCTCAACCCATCGGTTTGATAGGAATAAGTTACTACCCAGCCAGACAGGGAATCCCCCGTTCTTTGGCTGAGTAGTTATGAAAAAAATATTTTCAAGGAGAATATGTCCTGGTCAGCATCACTTTGAACATGTGTCATTGCGAGCGAAGCAATCTCCCCTTAGTAAAGAGAAGATTGCTTCACCTCCTGCCGGGTTTGCAATGACAAGCTGTTCAAGGTGTTGTTGACTAGTACGGTTTTGATGAGAAACATGAACACCTTCGAATGATAAATATTGTTTTCAAGTTCTATTCAAGGTGCGTTCGGTAAAAACGAGCGCGGAGCAGTGCACCCGGTGATCGCCCTGTGTACACGCTTCGAATTGCCATATTCCGAGGATTACTTTTGAAGAGCTTATCATCTCGGGGTAAGAAATCAAATTCTTCAGCGTTGCCCATGGAGGTGTAAGGTTGGAAATAAGTACTGTGTTTCGAAATAGTCTGTTGATGTTCGGACTGCTTATCGTTGCTGCGGGGATGGTATTGCTGGTTGTTCGATTACTTGCCGGACGTGGCATTGTCCTCAAGCTGGGGGGGATGGCCCTGGCAGCCATAGTTATTGACGCAGAGCTTGGGTTCGTGTTAGGTCAAATTGGCCTTTCGCTTGTATCAAAAGTTATCTTATATGGTATTGGGATCGTTACCACGATAGGTTTATTGTATGCCAT
>CAYTKR010000141.1:0-13314 GCA_964438295.1 uncultured Anaerolineales bacterium | reverse complement strand
AGCTGCTCCTAGTACGAGAGGACCGGAGTGGACAGACCTCTGGTGTGCCAGTTGTACCGCCAGGTGCATTGCTGGGTAGCTACGTCTGGCAGGGATAACCGCTGAAAGCATCTAAGCGGGAAGCTCGCCCTAAGATAAGATCCCTCACCAGGATAACTGGGTAAGACCGCAGGAAGACTACCTGCTTGATAGGCAGCATGTGTAAGCACAGCAATGTGTTCAGCTAAGCTGTACTAATGGTCGAGGGCTTAACATCGTGATGCGGAGAACTCAGAACTTTTCCAAACTTGTTTGATACATAGCAATATTCAGTAGTAGTGTTAACATACTTAGTGAACAAAGTCTCTTTGGTGATTTTAGCGGCGGAGGTACACCCGGTTACATCCCGAACCCGGCAGTAAAGCCCGCCAGCGCCGATGGTACTTGGGGGGAAGCCCCCTGGGAGAGTAGGTCATTGCCAACGAGACTTTTTTCTATATCTCGAAGAAGAAATTATCCTAAGTAGCTCAAGCATCGAGAGAATGTTTCGCAAAATGGGGATGTGGGATACGTCCCACATCCCCATTTTGCGAAGACCTTAAGAGGGCACACGATCATTTCTTTAATTCCTCGAAACAAAGGAGGTGAGGGATTTGCCGACGGTAGAACTACGTCCGAATGAATCGCAAGAGCAGTTGCTACGGCGCTTTCGAAAGAAAGTGGCCAAAAGTGGTGTGTTGAGTGCAGTACGCCGCAAGCGCTGGCATGTTTCGAAGAGTGAATTGCGACGCATTCAAAGGAAAAAGGCTATTCGTCGCCGGAAACGGATTTTGCGTTCTCGCCGACAGAAAAACTAACCTCAACCTCATTATCTAGAATCAAACAGGGACGCTCGATCGAGCGTCCCTGTTGCGTTTAATCGATATCTTGCGATTTGAGATCTAGTACGAATCGAGCACTTTCATGTAATTTGCACGTTCGAAGGCGGCTTCATTCCCGCTGGATTCCTGGCTGAGGCTGCCCTGCATTTGCTGGATAGAATCATATTCGTGTTCGATCATCCACGCTTTGAGATCCTCGAGCAATTGGGTGGCAAAACCTGTCCCATGCTTGAGCAAGGCTGAAGTTGACATGGCGACTTTTGCGCCTGCCATCATCGCTTTGAGAAGGTCTTCAGCGGTGTGTACTCCACTTGTAAGGGCATAGTCAAGGTCCACGCGTCTATGGAGGATGGCAATCCACCTCAGGGGTAGTAACAGTTCATTTGAGGCACTCAACACCAAATTAGGAACGACCTCCAATTCTTCCAGGTCGAAATCTGGCTGATAGAAGCGGTTGAAAAGTACCAGTCCGTCCGCACCCGCATCTTCTAGTTTCTTGGCAAAATTTGGCATCGAAGTGATAAATGGGCTGAGCTTGACTGCCAGGGGGATACTGATTTTGGCGCGTACATCCTTCACGGTTGTGATATAAGCATCTTCGACTTCATCGCCCGAGAGCACAGTATCCGTTGGGAGGTAATAGAGGTTTAGTTCCAGGGCATCAGCGCCAGCTTCCTGGATCTTTTTGGCATAGTCGATCCAGCCACCGCTCGAAACGCCATTCAGACTCCCGATGATGGGGATGTCAACCGCTTCTTTGACGGCCTGGATATGCTCGATGTATTTGTCCGGTCCAAGACTGTACTTGCCGATATCGGGCAGGTGAGTGAGGGCCTCGGCGAAGCTATCAGTATCGCGGCTCAAGAAGTGATCTAGTTCGAGGCTTTCGCGGACAATTTGCTCCTCAAAGAGAGAATACATCACGACAGCGGAAACCCCGGCATCTTCGAGATGGCGAACGGTCGCGACCTTTTCTGAGAGGGGCGATGCAGAGGCTACCAGGGGATTCTTAAGGTTGAGGCCCAAATATGTAGTTGATAGGTCTGTCATGTTTTACTCCTCTTTTCCGTTGCCATTATAGCGGATAGATGCCATTTGTTTGTACATCTGCCAGCGGGAATCGATCTCTTCCTGTGCATCCTGCATCAACTGCTCAGCGCGGGCTTCGTCACTCAAAGCCAACATGCTGAAACGAGTTTCGGTGTAGGCGGCTTCCTTGAAGGGGATGCTGGGATCCTTCGAGTCTAGGGTGAGTGGGTTCTTCCCTGCATCGATTTGAGCTGGATTGTAACGATAGAGCGGCCAGAGACCAGATTTGACGACCAAATCTTGGTGTTTCAAGCCATCGACCAGCTCGAAACCGTGATTGATGCAGGGGCTGTACGCCAGAATGAGTGATGGTCCGTCGAAAGCATCTGCTTCACGGAATGCTCGCAGAGTCTGCATGTCGCTGGAGCCCATAGCCACCTGGGCAACATAGATGTAGCCATAAGACATGGCGATCATACCCAAATCCTTGCGAGGGATCGCTTTCCCATTAGCGGCGAATTTTGCGACAGCGCCAATGGGAGTAGCCTTGGAGGACTGCCCACCGGTATTGGAGTATACCTGCGTATCGAGCACCAGTACATTGACATTCCGGCCGGAGGCAAGAACGTGGTCAAGCCCGCCATAGCCGATATCATAAGCCCAACCATCACCTCCGACGATCCAGACGCTCTTCTTGACCAAAACATCGGCCAGACTCAGCAAGTCCTTGGCTTTGGGATCTTTGACGCCTTTGAGTTTCTTTCTGAGCTGATTGACACGCTCACGCTGTGCCTGGATGCCCGCTTCGTCAGATTGGTCCGCATTGAGCAGATCATCTACTAGGTTTTGGCCTAGTTTCTTGGCCAATTGGGGCAGCAGTTCTCGAGCGTATTCATTTTGCTTATCGATCGTCAGCCGCATACCCAGGCCGAACTCAGCGTTATCTTCGAAGAGCGAGTTGGACCAGGCCGGACCGCGCCCGTCTTTGTTGACCGCGTATGGGTGTGTGGGCAGGTTGCCGCCATAGATGCTGGAACAACCAGTGGCATTGGCGATGACCATGCGGTCGCCGAAAAGTTGGCTGGCTAGTTTGACATAGGGGGTTTCTCCGCAGCCCGCGCAGGCACCAGAGAATTCAAATAGAGGTTGCAACAATTGTGAATTTTTGATGTTCCTGGGCTCGATCTTGGTGCGGTCAACCTCAGGGATAGAAAGGAAGAAGTCCCAGTTTTCGGCTTCTTGTTCGCGGATAGGGGGCTGGTCTGCCATGTTAAGGGCTTTGCGCTTGGGTTGCGATTTGTCCTTGGCTGGGCAAACCTGGACACAGAGCTCACAGCCGGTGCAGTCTTCTGGGGCTACCTGAATTGTGTACTCCCAGCCGGGGAATTCTTTGAATTTACCTTCGATGTGTTTGAAGGTTTCCGGAGCTTTCTTTAGTAGCTTTGGATCATACACCTTTTGTCGTATAACCGCATGGGGGCAAACGAAGACACACTTTCCACAGCGGATACAGAGATCCTCTTCCCAAACAGGAATTTCGAGGGCGATATTGCGTTTTTCCCATTGCGTCGTGGCGACAGGATAGGTGCCATCGATGGGCATGGCGCTCACGGGCAGGTTGTCACCATCCCCAGAGATGATCGTGCCAACAACCTCGCGAACGAACTCCGGAGCCTGGTCGGGGACAGGCTTCCGCATGGCTAATTCACTGGTAACTTTCTCAGGAACTTCGACTTTGTGCAGGTGCGCTAAAGCATGATCGACAGCGGCGAAGTTCTTCTGGACAACAGCTTCACCACGCTTGCCATACGTTTTCTTGATCGAATCTTTGATGGCGGCAATGGCATCCTCTTGGGGGAGCACACCACTGATATAAAAGAAAGCGGTCTGCATAATGGTATTGATGCGGCGCCCCATACCAGCTTCCTCTGCCACACTATACGCGTCAAGGATATAGAATTGCAGATCCTTCTCGAGGATGTCCGCTTGTACTTCCTTAGGTAGGTGGTCCCAAACCTCATCGGGTCCGTAAATGCTGTTCAGCAGGAAGACCGCGCCGGGTTGGGCGTATTTCAGCATATTGATCTGCTCGAGGAAGTTGAACTGGTGGCAGGCCACAAAATTGGCCTGGTCGATCAGATAGGGAGCACGAATGGGATCAGGTCCAAAGCGAAGGTGCGAAATGGTCTTGGCTCCAGATTTCTTTGAGTCATAAACGAAATAACCCTGGGCGTAATTCTCAGTTTCTTCACCGATGATCTTGATGGAGTTCTTATTGGCACCTACGGTCCCGTCTGCTCCCAGGCCGAAGAACACGGCCCGAACGGTATCTTCACCCTCGATAGAGAAGGTTGGGTCGTAATCAATGCTTGTGTTGGAGACATCGTCATTGATCCCAACAGTGAAGTGGTTCTTGGGTTTATCTTCAGCCATTTCGTCGTAAACCCCTTTGACCATAGCTGGGGTGAACTCTTTCGAGGAGAGACCGTAGCGTCCACCGATGATCCTGGGAGCTTTCTCGAAGGGAGCTATGCCATCGACCATGGCTTCATTAACCGCTGTGACCACATCCTGGTAGAGGGGTTCACCAGAAGCGCCAGGCTCTTTGGTGCGATCGAGCACCGCCAGCACTTTGACGCTAGGTGGCAGTGCCTGGGCAAAATCTTTGACTGAGAATGGCCGGAACAGCCGCACTTTCAACACGCCGACTTTTTCTCCGTTGGTATTAAGAGCTTTGGCGGTCTCTTCTACGGTTTCACCGCCCGCGCCGATAACAACGACTACCCGATCGGCATCTGGCGCGCCTTCGTACTGATATATCTGGTATTTTCGGCCAGTCAGCTCAGCGAACTGATCCATGTACTTTTGGACAATGGCAGGGCAGGCCTCATAGTATGGATTGACAGTTTCTCGCGCCTGGAAGAACACATCAGGATTTTGCGCCGTTCCGCGGATCACGGGATGATCGGGGGAGAGGGCACGTGCTCTATGGGCGTGGATGTATTCATCATTGATCATCGCCCGAATGACTTCGTCACTGATCATTTCGATCTTGCTGACTTCATGCGAAATGCGGAAACCCTCGAAGAAGTGCAAGAAGGGAACGCGAGTTTCCAGCGTGGCGGCCTGAGAAATCAGGGCCATATCATGAGCTTCTTGCACCGAGCCAGAGCCTAAGAGGGCCCAACCCGTCGACCGTGCCGCCATCACATCGGAGTGGTCGCCAAAGATCGAAAGCGCTTGGGCTGCTACAGATCGCGCCGATACATGAAAAACTGCCGAGGTCAACTCGCCGGCAATCTTGTACATGTTGGGGATCATTAGCAATAATCCTTGCGAAGCCGTAAAAGTGGTTGTCAATGCACCAGTTTGTAGAGCACCATGAACGGCACCCGCAGCGCCACCCTCGGCTTGCATCTCGATAACTTCAGGTACTGTTCCCCAAATATTCGTTAATCCCTGGGCAGACCATGCATCGGCATGTTCACCCATATTAGATGAAGGTGTGATCGGGTATATTGCGATCACTTCATTCGTTTTATGGGCAATCGTGGCAACAGCCTCGTTCCCGTCAAGCGTTTTAATGGTTTTTGCCATGATGAATCTCCATTTGGCCATAGAATACTCGCCAAAGAGGCGAATTTGTTCGAAATAATGTGCTTTGGAACCGGTTTCATCCCAACTTTATAGTGTAGTTGAATGGCATCTAACGAGCTAGTTATATTCAGCATATTAAAGCCTGCGACCTGTCATTACTCCGACAGTGTTAGTTCAGATTGGTAGAAAATCGAAATATCGTTGATTATCCCCAAAGGTATTGACCCTCTCCGGACGCTGGATTAAAATCGCTCACGATCTTTGAAAGGAAACCATCGATGCCAATTTACGAATATATCTGTAATATTTGTGAGACCAGATTTGAAGCTCTGCGGAGTTTTTCTAGGGCAGATGATCCGATTGAATGTAATAGCTGCCAGAGTTTAGAAACTCAGCGCGCCGTTTCGGCAGCCTTCGCGCATAGTGGTGGACGAGTTGTGGCTGGAAGTAGTGCTTCCAGTGGTTGTGGGACTTGTAGCGGGGGATCTTGTTCGACTTGCGGGGTATAACAGACTCCCTTTTTGCGGATGCTGTTTTATTAGTTTTTGCTATGGTTCCGAAGAGATCAATTCCCTAAATAGCACCCATTTCCCTTTGCGGTCATCTACGCTTTTGACAGCTCGGTCATAATAAATTTCAAATATTCGCTCACTCTGCGTGCGAACCCGAAAGTAGAAGCGCCCTACGCCATAGGATCCCCGGCGGAGGGCCTTTTTTATGCTACTGGGGCGCATATTGTGTGCCATCGCTCCACTGCGCCCGAAATCACTCCATTGACCTAATATTTCTACGATCCGGAATGTTTGCCCGTTCCAAAGAAACCCATCCGGGCAATTGGGTGTCTTTTCAAACATTGGTGGCTTATCGAATACCACTTCGATATTTTCACTGATGAAGCGAATTGATTGATTTTTCATTTATCCCTATTTTTCGAAAGACCGCGCCCCAGTGCTTCATTGCCAAAGCGGTCTTGCAATTGTGTGATCGCTTCTTGAATGCGGCGTTCTTTTTCCCAGTCGCGATCCCAAAGACCGATTTGTTGAGGTGGGTGTGAAAGGCCACTGACACCCACGCCAATCAGACGCACGGCGCGGCCGCGCTCCCAAACCTGCTCGAAGAGTTTTTGGGCAGCCTGCGCGATCTCTTCTCCATCAGCGGTCGGTTTGCCCAGGGTTGTCTGGCGAGTTGGGGTAGAGAAGTCTGGCCAACGGATCTTTAGTTTAACGGTGCGTGCCACCAACTCATGTTTTTGTAGTTGCTTGGAAACATTGAGAGATTGTTTGCGAATCGTTTGACGCAACTTAGCACTGTCGGAAACATCTTTGGCGTAGGTGATCTCTTGGCTGATCGATTTCGCTTCGCGTTCGGTGATAATTGGGCGGTTGTCGATACCTTTGGCGCGTTTAGCCAGATCCCAACCGATCTTGCCGAAACGTTTTGCTAACTCATTGTCTGACAAGGCGGCCAACTCTCCAATGGTATGGACGTTCATCAGGGCTAGTTTTTGTGCGGTTTTTGGACCCACACCCCAGAGCATTTCTACTGGTAAGGGAGCCAGGAATTCGGCTTCTTGACCTGGAGGAACGAGGGTCAAAGCATTCGGGGGTGAGCCAATTTTCTTGGCAACCTTAGTAGATTTGCCAACATCATTGGCGATTTTGGCAACAAGTTTATTCGTAGCAATGCCTAGAGAATTGGGTAGCCTTAGCTCGTACCTGATTTCGTTTTGCAGTTTGCGTCCAATTGCTTCTGCTTCATCAGGAAGATCTGTCACTTCGATGAAGGCTTCATCAACAGAAATTTGTTCCACTAGGGCTGTGACCGAGCGAACTCGACTCATCACTTTACGTGATTTTTCATGGTAGGTTTTGTAATGTGGGGAGACAATCTTAAGCTTGGGACACAGTTGCAGCGCACGGGCCATGGGCATCGCTGAACGCACCCCCTGTGCTCGGGCCGCGTAGGAACAAGATGAAACTACCCCACGCTGATCTGGGCGTCCGCCCACCGCAAAAGGAAGCCCAACCAACGCAGGATCGAGCTGCTCTTCTACCGCGCAATAGAATGCATCCAGATCCAGGTGGATGATTTGGCGATGTTCTATTAATTCAGACTGATCCATACTTCGCACGATTGTTCTAATTATAACCTATTCAGATTCTCGCCAAGACGCTAAGGCGCAAAGTTATTCTTCGAGGTTGTTTACAATGCGGGTGATCCCATCTTTGATGAGTGGAGCACCAAAATTGATCAGCAAACCGAGGCGCTTGTCGGCCAACCTGAGATAGGTAATGAGTTGTTTCTTATGCACACGTGCGATATTTTCAACAGACTTTAATTCGATGATCACCTTGCTTTCAACAATGATATCGGCTCGGAAACCCTCACCTAGTTGGATACCATCATAAGTAATGGGTATTGAAACTTCTGTCTCGACAAACAGCTCACGTTTCTTGAGTTCATAGGCCAACGCACGGTGATAAACTGATTCAAGTAATCCAGGGCCCAATGCCATGTGAACAGTGTATGCTACATCGACAACAATTTTTGCTATCTCATTCTCTGTCATTAAATACCTCCCAAATATTTTCTTAGCGTCTTTGCGCCTTGGCGTGATTTAAATGATTTCGATAGTACCTGAACTTCCATTCACTCGGATACGCTGCCCCGTTTCTAGCCGCTCTGTGGCCTGATGCACGCCCACCACCGCGGGAATGCCATACTCGCGCGCCACCACAGACCCATGGGTCATCATGCCGCCGACTTCCATGATCAATCCGCCTGCGGCCAAGAAGAGTGGTGTCCAGGCCGGGTCGGTGCCGGGACAAACCAAGATCTCACCAGGTTCGAGTTGCGTCTCATGAGGATCGAAGACCACCTTCACCAGGCCCTCGACCACCCCCGGAGAAACAGGATCCCCGACAATGGCGCTGGCGTCGCCTTCAGGAGTCGATATACCCTCATAAAAGGCCCTTCCATCACTGAGTAACACACGCGGGATTTGTCTGCGCAGCATTTCGCGCTGGCGTAACGCCCGCCGTTCTCCAATTCGTGCGCGCATATCCGCTGAGATATTTTGGCTTTCGACGATCTCATCGAGTTCATGAATGTGCAGAAAGAATAGATCATCGTCTCGCTCCAGTAAGCCTGCTTTGAAAAAATTACCCCCACATGTGAGCAACCCTTTTCGAATAACTGTCATCATGCGGATGGCAAAGAACTTGGGGGCCTCGCGCATCCCACCGAGGGCGCGGTAACGGTTGGCGGCGAAGCGAACCAGGCGAGCTTTGAAGAGCCCACCGGGCAATTTACGTACATGATCCTCGAGTACAACTGCGGCATCTTGAGCAGCTTTTGCGCCTCGTTCGAAGACCACATCGGGTGCCAGGTCAGGATCGTCGATGGAAAGATAGCTACCCAGAACTTGCATAATGTGCGTGGGGTTCTCTTCCCAGCGTTCCCTGCCCAAATCGATTTCACCCAAACCGCGTGCGCCATACTGTTCTATGAATTCGTTCACAGCCCTCTGAGCCACAGGCGGTAAGCTCCCTTTTAAATAAGTGTTGGCGATGTGCTCGGCTGACATGCCCTCGAAGATGCTTGCAGAATCTGGGTCTTGCTTCAACAATTGGGCAGTTTTCCATAGGGCCAGGTCCATATCCGTCGTCACGTTGTCAGGCATTCCGCGCGAGATCTCCAAATAGATGGTTTCGAAACGTTGATCCCCGGTGGCTTCTGCGACTTGACTGCTGAAGCGCTGTAAGATCCCAAAAAAGTTTGCCATCCCAGCAATGATTGGGGGGACACCAATGGGGATAACGAAATCGGCGAACAGGTATTTGTTTTCGTGCAAAATCTGCATACTGCGTGAAAAATCCACCCACAAATCCCCGCTGAATTCGAGCCGGGAATTAGCTTGCGCGACGATATTATCGAAAGCGCCCAGCACCTCGGCTTTCCTGTGTTCGGGATTGCGCAGGATTTTCAGAACGCGCCTGAAAGTCGGAATCACGAATCCTGCAATTCGAGAGACGGTTTTAATATTGGGTTTGTGACGAATAGGTGCAAAACGGGGGTCTTCGACGAGTTCTGCTGCCACCTGGGCAACACCAGGATCAACTGCTCTGAAAAGTTTAGGGAAGATTGCGCTCCCTTGCGGTGTGCGAAGAATCGCAGTTGCATTGATAAAAATGCGTTCGGCCGCCACCATGAAAGCGGTCTGGGATTCAAGGCTGTAGTCAAGCTTGAATAAGCGTGCCCCACCGGTAAGCACCATCATCAACAAATCTCGCCCTAAAGGTGTAAAAGGCTCAATGACTCCTTGAACGGCCTGAAGCCCGACCAGGAATTTCAAAGGTTCGGCAGGTAAATTCTCAGGTAATGGATAGAGCGAAGTGATCGGTCTTGATTGCAGCAGGTATAGCTGGCCACGCCCATGTTCGTCCACACAATATGCCCATTCGATATCCTGGGGGAATTGGTAGAGCTCAGCCACTTTCTGCCCCATTTCAGCCAGCTCGAAAATTACTTCATCTGGGATGGCCTGTTGGGGGGTTGGTTCTGTTTCTTGAGAGGTAACTCCTCCCTCTGTTTTTCCAGTGATTATCAGCGCTTTGCTACCGATGGATTTGTGGGTAATATCGAAGTGACAGTCACCTGAAAGGTGACTGTCACTTACCTTAACTATGTAATGATCCGGTTCCACATAACCGCCGACCAGGGCTTCACCGAGACCCAAAGTTGCGTCGATGACGGTCTCTATGCGGCTCCCTGTGAGTGGGTTGGCAGTGAACAACACCCCAGAGGCATCCGAAGGAACCATATTCTGGACGATGACGCTCAGGGCGACGTCAGCGTAAGCGATGTTGTTGCGCGCCCGGTACCCAATGGCGCGCGCCGTCCACAGGCTGCTCCAACAATTGACCACGGCCTCTTTGAGGGCGTCATCGCCGATGATGTTGAGAAACGTGTCTTGCTGACCGGCAAAGGACATGTCGGGCAGGTCTTCGGCAGTGGCCGAGGATCGCACAGCCACAGGGTGGGCGCTCAACCAGCGCCAGGCGATCCACAGGGCGGATGAAATCTTCGGGGAAAGTGCGCCACGCTCGAACTGAGTCCGAATCGCCGCTGAGGCAGCAGAGAGATCTTCAGGGGAAGAAAAATCCACCTTGGACAGGGTATCGTGAATGAAGGAATCTAAATTATTCTCACGCACGAATTCCTGGTATGACTCGGTTGGGATCAGAAATGCATTGGGGACGGGGAAGCCAGCGCGGGCGAGTTTGATCAGATTCAGCCCTTTGCCGCCCACCTCTTCAAGAGTCGCCTGAGGGGAGAGCAAGGCGACAAACGGTTTGGGAAGGGGTTCCGGAGTGACCATAAAAATAGTATACCCCAGACCCACGCGGAACCGGTACAGGTCTGGGGCTCTCTGGGAGTTGCTTGTGTGATCTCCCAGATTTATGGAGAGACTTCGGTGGTGTAGGAAACGTCGATGTAGGAATTGCTGGGATTGTCCAGATCGAGGTACATGCCATTGATGGTCAGGTAGCCGTAATTACCACTGCCGGTCTTGTAACAGACCACATCGTAAGTGGTAATGCTGACGGATGTGTAGGCACCAGAGTCGATGTAGGCTCGGCAATCGGCAACGCTGGGCCCGCCACCGTAGTAGACTGCCAGTTGAGCGCCCCAAACACTGAGTAGCACTTCATCACTGGATTGGGAGTCGTAGATCACGTCGTCACCATTCCCATCACCCAGGTCGAGGCTGAATTCATCAAAGATCGAGCCAGAGCCCTTGGCGACCGTCGCGGAAGGCTCGACCACCACCTGGACGACTTCGCTGACCTCGCTGGGGTTATCGCAAGGTGCGCCGCGAGCGACCAATGTGTGTGTCCAGGTTTGGTAGCTATTATCTCCGGGTGCAGAATAACTGACCGAGTCGCTGGGATTGACCTGTGAGCCATCCAGGAAGACGCCGCAATCGGCATCGCTGGTATCCCATTGCAAGGTGTAGGAGTCACCAGGGCTCAGAGAGCCGTTGGGACCGCTGAAATAATTGATCAGTGGGGAGACGAAAACCTGAGTCTGGCAGAGGTATACGTCTGCGCCGTAGACGTTGCTGGTGGTGACCTGCCCATTTTTATCGGTCACTTCGATGACGAATTCGATCCAGCCATCTCCGTTTAGATAGCCGAAAGCATCGCTGCCCACGTCGATGTCGGCAGCATAATCGCCGATGCCTAATTGGTACATACTGCTGGAAAAGGTGTAGGCCGGGATCAAGATCAGGCCCTGACCGTAATCGTATTTTACGACTGCAGAGGCGATCTGGTCCAGCGGATCGATAGTTCCTGAAATCTGCAAGAAGGTGTCTTCCCCACCGGTGCAGACACCGTAATAAACTGACTGAGAACTGGTGTTTACGTTGGAAATGCTGATGGCAGAGCCTTGCGGCGGGTTGTTGGATACTACGCCCCCCGGCTTGCAGTTCTTGACCTCGACTCCCAGAGGGTGACCGCCGTTGGGGTACGTGGCTGAGTTTCCAGCGGCATCGCTGGCGATGATTTGATATTCCAGCACGCCGTCATTGCCGTTCATATCCTGGCTGGCCTGAGCACCGATATCGATGGTCAACTTGTATTTCCCGCTGCTGACTGACATGGTGACCTCGCGGAAATTGCCGATAGCGTTGGCAGCGTAACCATTGTAGCGATAGCGGGCGATCACGCTCTTGATCTGGTTGGAATTGTCGCTGACATTGGCCTCCAGGGTCAGTGTGGTGGGTCCGCAAGTGGTGTCATTGTAGTACACCGGTGCGCTGGTTGTGGCCACATTGCTGATGGTTGGTGCGGTTTTGTCGCTGCCCGATGAAGATGAAGAGGACGATTGGTTTGATGATTGAGAGGCGCATTTCTTCACCTGAGCGCCTAAAACGCGCCCAACGGGCTCGGTTTGGGTATTGCCTGCCGCGTCGAAGGCGAAAAGCTGGAATTCCAGAACGCCGTCGTTGCCTTTCATATCACCGGCGGCTTCACTACCAACTTGAATGGTAGCGCTGTACTTATTCCCTCCGGATGCATTCAGATTGGCTTTGCGCCAATTCCCCAGGGCGTTGGCGGCGTATCCGTTATACCGATACTGAATCCCAACCTGAGTGACTTTGCCAGAATCGTCCGTAACGATGGCTTCGATGGAGAGGGTTGTTGAACCGCAACTTGCCTCGCCATAGTAAACAGGATCTTGCATTGCCTTAGCAGCTGTGATACTCGGTGGTGTGGTATCAGCGCCGCTGGTGTTAGCGCTGGCCGTCGGCGCGACAAGTGTTGGAGCCGTGCTGTTAGTGACCACCGTGACCAAAGGTGTAGCCTGGATTTGGACGGGTGTGGGAGAAGCGGGCAGTCCCAAATTGAGGGGAAGATTGCAGGCCAGGGAGGCCGCACATAAAAGAACTGCGATCAGGGCAAATTGGGAAACGTTTACTTTTTTGTTCATTTTTGTTCCTCCGGGATTGGGTGAATGGTTTCAGCGTCATCATCGAGATCGCTCTTTAGGTATTCGACCATGGCGTTCAAGGTGGAAAACCCTTTGCGCGTTCCCTTCACGGGGTCTTCTAGCGAGGCATACCAGGATGCTGAAGGATCGTTTTTCGTTCGCCAAAGTCTTAGTAAGTATGAGCGGTAGATATGTTGGTCTGTGTCCATAAATTCATCCTTGGGCTCGAATTTGTCCCCATCGTACTAAACCATCGTCAGGAGATCGTCAGGATCTCTGGGAAACGCCGAGGGACTATACAGATTTAGGGGTGGGTGGGGTGCTCCGCACC
>CAYTKR010000140.1:9081-13323 GCA_964438295.1 uncultured Anaerolineales bacterium | reverse complement strand
CCGTTTTCTTTCAATCCTGGATACCCTCACTGCGGTCTTGTTCGTGGTTGCAGTGGTGATGGTGTTCTTCTATGCCCCTCTCGAGCGTACTATGGGGCAGGTACAGAAAGTGTTCTATTTCCATGTGGCCACTGCTTGGGTGGGCATGTTGGGCTTTATGGTTGCTGCTGTTGTGGGTATTCTTTACCTGGTGAAGAATGATCGCAAATATGATATCGCTGGGCTGGCAGCTATCGAGATCAGCCTGGTGTTCTTCTTCATCGCCATCATCTTGGGCTCGATTTGGGCTCGCCCGGTGTGGAATACCTGGTGGACCTGGGACCCACGCTTGACTACGGCGACCATCGTCGAGTTGATCTATGCCGCTTATTTGATGTTGCGTCAGGGCATCGAAGACCCCGATCGAAGGGCCCGTTTTGGTGCGGTCTACGCTATCTTGGGATTCATCAGTGTCCCATTGACCTTCATCTCTATCCGCCTGCTGCGAACCATTCATCCTGTAGTAGTTGGCAATAGCGATCCCAGCGCAGAGGGAAGCTTTAGTATGACTGGCCCGATGAAGACGACCTTTTTCTTTAGCTTATTTGTTTTCTCGGTGATGTTTGTGGATCTGTTCTGGCACCGGATGCGTATGGGCAGGTTGGCTGACAAAGTAGAAGAACTGCGCATAAAAGTATCAGCATAGTTCACTGATACTAGAAGATAGATCGTTTTTGATCAGATACTCGACGGAGAAATCGTATGTTAACATCTTTATTTCTAGCTCCCCCCGATACCACCACCTATATGATTGGTGGGTTTGTCGTCTTTTTTGGCGTAATGCTGGTCTACTTAGCCAGCTATTTTGTTCGTTTCAAGAATCTCAAGCAAGATTTAGAAGTCTTGCAGGAGATTGAAACAGAGTAACTAATACCCCCATTTTTTCCAATAACTATCTACCGGTGTATGGACAACGCAAAGCGTTGTCCATACACCGGTTTCTTTATGGCCAGGGAATTTCGACGGGTCGAGTATAGCCGTGTTTCTCCGCAGCCAAGACGCGCCCATGGGATGGCTCCTGGCAGCCTGGCTCATCGATCACTTCGGCGACAGCTTGGTAGACACCGATAGGCGTGAAAACGATCTCTCCATTCTGGCAGATCCAAGCCTCGACCACATAGGGAACCTGTTCGGCATCATCGCCAGCCCGCAGCACCAGGGGGGACCAGAACACGGTGACCTTGCTGGGATCATCCTCATCTCGACTGGCGGTTACATTGGTCAGTGGGGCGTAGTAGGGCGACCAGGCCTGGACGATGTGGGGGTCCATAGGTTCTACGCTGAGCACATCCCCATTGATTTCCATTAATTCCCCTTTCACCCAGCAAGGATTGTCCCCTCCAATGGCTTGGATCAGGACCCAAGTAGCCAGTTGGTTCCGCCCAATGACCTCGAGGTTGCTCCCACCCACCAATCCATATTTGTAGAGATAGGCCGCTCCAGGCCCGTAGCGGCAGTTGGCGCGGTCGGGGATGACTTTACCTCGCAGGATGGCATAGGTAGGGGTCACAGAGGCGGTGGGTGTGAAAGTCTCTGTTGCAGTGGATGTAGAGGTGTTCGTGGGTATGGGTGTCGCTGAAGCGGTGGATGTGGGTGTTGGCGTCTCTGTATTTGGGATAGGAGTATCTGTTGGGATTGCCGTGGGGGTAGACTGGGTGGCGCTGGGGAGCACAGTGAAAGCAATGGGTGTAGCTGTCAACCCAGGTTCCAAATCTGAACCTCCGGTTTGGGAATGACAAGCTCCCAAGGCGAGGGCGATTCCCAAAATAACTGCGTAACGGAATTTGAGTTTGTGCATATTTTTCATGGTTGGTATTAAGTGTTTTGCGGTTTGTGGCTTGAAATAATACTGACCGGTTTCACCGCAAAACCTGTGTAAATGCCGGTATTTTCTCACGATTTATTTTGGGATTCTCTCCGGCATTTACTTAAATTCGGTCCAATAGTTCTTTTTTTGGTATATTCATTTTACCTCGAATGAAAATTTTCCATTTTTCGTGGTAGGATCAATATGCGTACTTCCATTAGGAGGCAGTCAATATGAAGAAAGTTCTCTCGGTCAGCATTGGATCGGCTTCTCGAGATCATACTACACGGCGAGAATTTTTGGGGCAAGAGGTGGAGCTTTCTCGTCAGGGCACCAATGGTGATTTGAACAAAGCCCTCGAGATGTACAAACAGTATGATGGGGTGGTTGATGCTTTTGGGGTCGGGGGTTTGGAATTCTATTTGGGGGTCGGTGAGCGGCGCTATTACCTGCGTGAGGCCAAGCGTATCCGTGAAGCGGTGCAGATCAGCAAAATTGGGGATGGGAATGGGGTCAAGGGTTTGCTAGTAAAACGTGCCTTAATCGCTTTAGAGGCACATCTCAATAGTAAAGAAGACAAATCTCTGAGGGGGATGAAGGCCATGAAAACGAATGCAGTTGACCGCTATATTATGGCTGCTGCCTTGGCTGAAGCTGGCTGTGATGTGACCAGTTGCGATCTGATGTTTTCATTTGGTCTGCCCATCCCTGTTCGCAATCTGGCAACTGTCAGACTGTTAGCCGCAGTTTTGCTGCCTTTTGTTTCGCAATTCCCCTTTCATTGGCTATATACTTTGGGTACTGCCCAGGACAAACCACCCGAACCTCGCTGGGAAACGTATTACCAGGAATCCGATGTGTTGGCGGGTGATTTTATTTCCATCCGCACACATATGCCTGATGATTTGAGCGGAAAGATCATCGTGACCAATACGACCACGTCAAAAAATGTCGAAGAACTGCGTGAGCGTAATTTACACATATTGGTTACGACCACGCCACGTTTGGAAGGCCGCAGCTTTGGAACCAACGTTATGGAAGCAACCTTGCTGGCTCTGATGGACAAGCCGCAATCTGAAGTTGTCGAAGCAGATTTCTTAGATCTGATCGACCGGATCCCTCTGGAACCGAATATCGAAGTGTTGAATTGAATTCAAGCTGGGTCTCAATTTAAGCATTGTAAATTTGTAAGGTGCCCTGACGTTTCCTCATAACCCTCAATTATTGATAGCTTCCTCGAACACATGATGTAGAACAATGGATGGAGAACCCCTTAATGAGTGAACAAAAGCATCAAGATAAAATTTTGGTTGTAGATGATGTTGCTGAGAATCTGCTTTTGTTGGATCGCCTCCTTTCACATTCAGGGTATATTGTTCGCACTGCGAAGAGCGGCCAAGATGCAATACAGTTGGCCGAAAATGACCCTCCTGATATGGTCTTGTTGGATATTTCCATGCCTGAAATGGATGGGTATCAAGTTAGCCAATATTTCAAAAATTCTAGGGCATTAAACAATATCCCAGTAATTTTTGTCAGCGCATTACATGATATGTTGGATAAGGAAAAGGCTTTTTCTGTAGGTGGTGTCGATTACATTACCAAGCCGATTGAAACTAAAGATGTGCTTATGCGAGTCGAGACTCATTTATCGATCAGAAAAATGCAGAAACAACTGGAGAGAAGGAACTCCGAATTAGAGGCGGAAATACTCCGGCGAAAATCAGTAGAACAGCAATTGAAGGTTCAGGCTACTACGGACCCATTGACAAAATTGTATAATCGCCGCCAATTTTTTGACCTCGCTGAAAGGGAGTTCTCTCGCTCAGACAGGAAAAACCGCCCAATTTCAATCATCATGATGGATATCGATAGATTCAAGCAAGTCAACGATACCTATGGACATTTGGTTGGTGACCAGGTGCTAGAAAGTCTGGCTGAGTTGTGCGTCAATAGTTTCAGGAAATATGATATCTGGGCCCGATACGGGGGTGAGGAATTTGTCGCTATGCTACCGGAAACGAACACTCAGCAATGCAAACTCGTATCTGAGCGGCTTCGAAAAAATGTTGCCGATACAACAATGCAATTTGACAATACTACGTTATCGATCACAGTTAGTATCGGAATTGCTTGTATCGACGTCAATTCTGATCTAAGTGTTGATGAGGTATTGGATCAAGCAGATAAAGCGCTTTATCGTTCGAAGCATGAGGGACGAAATCGAGTTTCAGTCGCTTGTGAAGACCACTAGGGGGTTTCAAGTGCAGAATCAATTACGTTGAACACCCATCTGAATACCTTGGATTCCAAATACTAATGTATTGACAATACTATGTATTACATAGTATAATGTAATACATAGGAGAAATACAATGAGCGAACCTAATCTCGAG
>CAYTKR010000140.1:3774-8981 GCA_964438295.1 uncultured Anaerolineales bacterium | reverse complement strand
TACATAGTATAATGTAATACATAGGAGAAATACAATGAGCGAACCTAATCTCGAGAAACTCACTTTAGAGCTGCGGCGCGGAGTTATTACCCTGGCTGTGCTCAGTCAACTCGATCAAGAACAATATGGCTATTCGTTGATCCAAAGATTGAGCAGCCTGGGTTTGCAAGTGGAACAAGGAACTTTGTATCCCTTGCTACGTCGCTTGGAAGATCAAGGTTTGTTGCAAAGCGATTGGCGGGTGGAGGAATCACGTCCCCGTCGCTACTATCGCATCAGCCCTATTGGCGAACGACTTTTATCTGCACTCAAAGCTGAATGGAATGACTTGGTGCGCGCAATGGAGAGAATGCTATGAAATTGGAATCAGAACTTGGTCAATTGATCGAAGCCTATATTGACGAGGTGGGTGTTAACCTTCCGAAGAAGAAGCGTGCGGATATCGCTGCCGAAATACGCTCTTTAATATTGGATGCCCTGGAAGATCGCTCTGAGGGAGTTGCCCCCGATGAAGGGCTGGTCTTAGATATACTCAAAGAATTTGGTCCCCCCGTGGATGTCGCGGCTTCCTATCATCGCCACAATTATGTCATTGGACCGAGTATGTATGCTCCCTTCTGGCATACTGTGCGGGGAGCGTTTATGCTAATAGTCGTTCTCTTCTTGATTGGTTTCGGGGTTGGCCTCATTCAAAATTCACCTCAATCATTGGAAATATTTATTGAATCCCTGGGGGGTGTGCTTGCCAATTTTTGGGACTCTGCCTTACAGGCTTTTGCGATCATCGTACTGGTTTTCATCTTGTTGGAACGTACCATCCCACAACAGGATTGGGTTGGCCAACTCAAGGCTTGGGGGGCGCTGAACCAGATTCCATTCTTGCGAGAAATGTTTGGGCGTACAACGGCATCGGAGATCCCCATTAGCTGGGATCCAGCAAGCTTGAAAAGTACCCCTAAAGCTGAGCGAGTATCCCGCGGCGAGACCATTTTTGAAGTTGCGGTCATTATTTTAGTTGCGATTCTGTTCAACTTCTTCGCCCATAGGATTGGGGCCTTTGGTTTGCATAATGGGCAACCCTGGTTCATACCACTTGTATCAGCGACGTTTGGCACGTATTTGCCCTGGTGGAATTTGTATTGGATGCTGACCATTGGCCTGAACTTTGTGTTATTAGCTCAAGGTATTTGGACCCCTCTAACACGGTGGACAGAATTAGGGTTGTTGATCTTCAGTGGGATCATCGTTCTTTATATGCTGCTTGGTCCCCCGATTTTGGGGTTGAATCCCGATTATTTGGCACAGGCAGATGTAACCGCGAATGCAATCCAACTAACTGAGGAATTTCTATTGCCGATCTTGCAGACAATACTGGAAGTGTTCCTGGTTCTGCATCTGATCGGTAAGTGTATCAAGTTGCTGGTCAAGCTCTTCCGTCTTTGGGGAAAGCCGCCGATCCTTAAGTTGACGAATGCAAATGGGCTAAACGATTAGCACCTACAGTAAATGGAGACATCTGATGTGCCTGCGCGAAATTCAATTGCCCGCTGATCTGATTCCGTTAGGAGAATTGATCACTCAAAGTTTTCACTATCCAGAAAACGAAGCCTGAAGCGTGCAATTGCAGCTGCCGAAAAGGCGGATTTTGAGCGCAGAATGACTTTCCACCGTATGGGGATATTGCTCAATCAGTAAGAATTTACGGTCACCCTCAAGGTGACTGTCAATTCTTTATCATCCTCGCCAGGCAGCGACCATCAAGGCCAACCAGCCAAAGATGAAGAAAACCCCTCCAATGGGGGTTAGCAAACCTAAGCTAATACCTTTATATGCAAGTTCCCCATTGGCAACCAGATAGTACAAGCTCCCTGAGAAGAAGATAATCCCAAGAACGAAAAACCAACTCGCCGCCCTTAGCGTGTTGCTGCGGTTCCACCAATGAGTAGTTGCCCATGAGATCAGGATCAAGGTCAGGGCGTGGTACATCTGGTAGCGGGCTGCTTTTTCCCAGATCGCGATCCGGTCAGGTGAGACCATATTTTCCAGACCATGAGCGCCAAAAGCCCCAGCGGCAACAGATAATCCTGCCAAAAATGCGCCAAAGACAAAGAAATACTTTTCCATGAAATAACTCCTGTGTAATAGGCTGTTGCCAAGATTTTACATGGATTTATCTGATCTATCGAGTAGTGTGCGGTAATACAGAAAACTGGCCAGGAACAAACTTCCGCCAATCCCCAAGTACATCACCGCCAAGTATGGTTTGGGGATGGGGGAAAATTCGCGTAGAACGATCCCTAGCGAAATCATAAAAATCACTAAAGGGTAACTTGACCAACTTTGGAAGGCAAAGATGCAAACGCGCTCTTCAGAATATGCATTGATGCGCGTGATATTGCGGTTTGCGAATGCCGAAAACCCAAACGTATAAATCGCAAATGCCAGAACAACGCCTGCTGCCGTCAGTCCCAGTGATATTGCAGGACTTTCAGATTTGAGCCAACCATAAGCCAAGTAACTCAACCATATTCCCACACCTGACCACATCAGACCTGATAATAAAGAGAGCCACCCCTTTTGAACTCCGGGTTTAAGTGTATTGAGCAAAAGAATTCTCCACTGATAAATGGTATCAGCGGAATTGTATCAGGTATTTAGCGGGCTCTCTAGGAATTGCCGGGGTGATCCCCCAGATGTAGGGGTGAGTGGGGTGCTCCGCACCCCACTCACCCCTACATCTGGATAGTCCCAGTGAAGGGCCGATAGAGATTTCTAAACCTGGGTGCCATCCCTGTGATATCTAGATAGCTGTTAGATTGGGGGAAATAACAATTTCACTCCAATCCTATCCCAGCATCTCGCGCTTGTAGGATGGCTTGTGTACGATTACTTACTTGTAGTTTGCTGAAAATGTTAGAAACGTGGTTTCGAACCGTTTTTGGCGAAAGCACCAAGCGCTCCGCAATGGCAGAGTTCGTTAACCCATGAACAACAAGTTTCAAAATTTCAAGCTCTCGATCAGTCAATTCAGGGAAATACTTGGAAGTAGAGGGTGGTTTATGCTGCCCAAAATAGTTTATCAATCGCTCTGCAACTTGGGGACTGAAAATCGCTTCACCGCTGGCCACAGCACGGATCGCGCGCTCTGTCTCTTCGGGGTCCGCGCCCTTGAGAATATATCCCAATGCGCCAGCTTGCATGGCGTGGAAAACTGTTTCGTCGTCGAACATCGTGATAATCAGGATCGCAGTATCAGAATGATTATCCAGGATGCTTCTTGTAGCTTCGATGCCATTCATCCCCGGCATATTGATATCCATCAAGATGATATCTGGTTGCAATTGAGCAGCTTGGTAAACTGCATCACCCCCTGTCTCCGCTTCCCCGACTACTTCCATATCTGGGAGCGAGGTTAATAGCGAACGTAAACCGAAACGGTATACTGGATGGTCATCAGCGATCAGAACGCGGATCTTCTCCATTGTTGCTCCTGGATGGGTTTAGCGGAAGTCGAACAGAAATAATCGTTCCATTTCCTGATGGTGCATCAATTAGGAAAGATCCGCCTAATTCTTCTGCCCGTTGGCGCATTGATTGCAATCCCACGCCAATGGTGTGATCTGAAGAGATACCTTTTCCATCATCTTGAATAGCTAATTCGAGAATATCATTCATATGAAGTGTTATCGTGCATATCGAGGCATCGGAATGTTTTAGACAGTTGCTGATCGCCTCTTGGCAGATTAAATAACAAGCCGCTTCCACTGCGGCTGGCATAGTGGGCAGGGTATCGGGTACTTCCAATTGAATTTTGAGGTTGGCTGATTCATAGCGCTGAATCTGGGCTTTTAGCGCTCCAACCAAACCAAGGTCATCAAGCGCAGGGGGGCGCAGGTCGTAGACAACGCGGCGCACATCTTCGACTGCGTTTTGGGCATGTTTGATTGCATCAGCTAGCAAGTTTTCAGCTATCTTGGGATCTTCAGCAAACATCCGCTGGGCGGCGCTCAAAGTCAGTGTCTGGCTGGCAAGTTGTGGGCCGAGGTCATCATGCAGGTCATGGCGGATGCGACGACGTTCCTCCTCGCGAGCGCTGACCAATTGTTGGTGCGCGCGCTGTAATTCAGCAGTCAGGCGGGCGTTATGGGCTGCAGCACCAGCTTGGCGAGCGATATTTTCTAATAGCTGTAGATCTTTGATGCTGAAAGCCTCCTCCCGGGCGCGGTATGCGACCGCAAAATTACCCACAGATTCTCCCCGGTATAACAAAGGAATGCGAAAAATCTCGTTGACGGGTATTCCAAAACTGGCTGCAATTTCTCCTTCATCCCCTAATTCTATGGCAACATAGGGGAGTTTGAGGGTTTGAGCGACAGTTTCAACGATGCCAGAAAGAGTCGCTTCGGATGTGCCTGTGCTTTCGATTTGCGCTCCTAATTTTGTAAGCACTGCAACGGGATCATCCCGTTCGCCATACATCATACGGTTGACACCGCGTTGCAAACGATCGCGGATAGGCTGAAAGAGGATTGCTACCAGACCCGTGGTAAGGAAGGCGATAAACGAGCTGTCGCCGAGTTGAAGCAAATTGCCCAAAGCACCGACAACAAATATATACAAGAGCATTGTGGCGACAGTCAAGGCACCATACACCAGGGTGCGGTTGATGACGATGTCGATATTCCATAAGCGGGCGCGGGTGATGGCGATCGCCATGGTCACCGGGATGATATTTAGCGAAGCCCACCAACCCACTTCAGAAAGCGAAGCCCACCAGGGTCGCGGCGTGCCCAGCGGCATACTCTCGAGATAGAAATAGGGATACGTCGAAATCAGGATGAAACCCAGCCAAAGCGCGAAGCCGAACAAAACCCATTTAGTTTGCTGACGCTCATCGACTGTGGAAAACCGGCGATAGCGGTAGATCTGGGCGTATAGCCCCAACCCTAACATCGTTATCCACAGTGCTCCTAGGATTACCAAGCCAGTGATGTTCTCTGTAGAGATGGGAAAGAAGAGCGCCAACAGGTTCCAGGGGATGGAGGTGATCAGCAACCAGCGCGTCCAGTCAGGTACGAACCTTCCATTGGGGAACAAGACCAAAAGTGCCACGGTGGGGGTTGCCATTAAGATGGATTGAACGTCCACGGCAAAGTCGGTACTCCCCAGCCAATAAAACCCCCAGTGTTCCAGAGGACCGGTCATTA
>CAYTKR010000140.1:0-3674 GCA_964438295.1 uncultured Anaerolineales bacterium | reverse complement strand
CGGTACTCCCCAGCCAATAAAACCCCCAGTGTTCCAGAGGACCGGTCATTACCACGCCGTACAATAGGAGATATATGGAGACTGCCGCCACTGCTGGATTCTCGAACTTGCGCCGAAAAAGCACCCAAGACAATGTCAGCGAAAGCACCACTGAAATCAGCGATATCAGGCTGTTAAAAATCTGCAGGACGATGAATCCCAGGGATGGTTCTGCGGCGGTGCCGTGCGCGGGTATGCCGTGGATCATTCGAAAAGCATAACCCGGTAGCGAAGTGACAAAGAGAAGCAAAGAACAGATAAGAAGTATGATCCAGACAACACGTGATAGGTTCAGCCATAAACCGCGCATGGATAAATTATCATCCGTTTGAGCAATGGTTCTTTGAGATATTTGTACTTTTGTTATCCGATTCATCCTGTATTATTATACCGCTAAGAATCTTTTAGTCCCCCCAATTTTGAGAGCTTCCAACCCAGGTAACTTCCTGCAAGAAGAGCTGCACCAATATTTCCAGCTGCTAACACTGTCAGCATGGTAGCCCGTTCGGCTGCCCCCGGTGCGCCAACAACCCAACCAGCGGCTTCCATAATCATGTTGATAATGAAGAAAGTTAAGGCTGCTGCAAATCCTATCTTCCAGAATAACGATTGAGCCAATGAATACTTCTTCATCCCTTTCCCGATAGCATATGCGCTGGTTCCTGCAATCATGAATGCAGAAGGGACAAAGAGAAAAGTAAATACACGATGGATGGGATACCCAGCCTGTTCGAAATAATCGACTAAGGTTGGCTCTGCAATACCCAGACCAACAGCCAGCACGATGGTGATTGGCCCAAAGCCCAGCGTACCGGCCCAGGCCATGCGCGGCTGGTTCTCCATACCTGCCAAGCGACCCATCTGTATACCCCAGACCGCGCCACCGGTAAGAAATCCGATCAGGGCGGGAATGGCTGCAATCGCAGCGTGGCCAAGTTGGACATCATTTACATTGCTGCCAGGGATAAATTCGAATGTCAGGCTGCCAGATATCAATCCAATTGCCAGGCCCCCGAAGAGGGTCAAGAAGGTGTGAAGTGCACCTTGAAATGCAGGTTTGTACTGTTCCATGCGTCCAATTTCTCCTTCAATCATTGATTGGGTCTCTAGGAATTTCTGGGATGTCCCGCGCCGATTTACAAAGAGCCATTAACTAGTTTTCCAAGATTAGCATTTGTCTGATAGCGCCCAGATTGAAGGGTAATTTGGCCCACGAATCACCATAATCGGTAGAATGCCATATATCCCCATTGCTCAAACCAGCATAAAGGTGTCCGGTTTGCTGCGGGTCGGGGACCAAGGCGTAAGCCATATAATCCAGCGGCTCAGGCAAGCCTCCAGCGAGCTGCTCCCAGGCAGCCCCACCCACAGAGCGGTAGATATGCGCCCGGGCTTGTCCGTCGTTATGGGCTGGTGGGGTGAATTCGCCGCGCAGCAGGTTGGGCTGCTCCGAAGCCGACAGATACCACACCTCAGGCCGAACGGGATCGGCGACTACATTCCATCCGTATTTACTCCCCAGCCCTTCTCTAGGCTGCTCCCAGCTGCGGCCTCCATCTCGGCTCAGAGCAGCCCCGCTCTTCAGTCCTGCACCGCCTTGATAGACCCAGTTGCCGTCCCGGTGATGGAAGGTCAGCGAATGACAGTCCAGCAGCGCACGCCGGGGGCGTTTTGACCAGGTTTGCCCGCCATCCTGGGAGCGCAGAACGCCACCGAGCTCAATACCAGCTATGATCACGTTGGGTTCTGTGGGTGAGATCGTCAGGGCAATTACATAGGCCTGCCAATCTGGCGGTTCGGCCGGGGAGAACCACCACCATTTCTTGGACTTGCGCAGCGCTGGGAGTTCAATCCAATGCTGGCCAGCATCCTGCGAAACAAATAATGAGACCGGCTTGCCTCCAGCGTAGATCATGCCTGGTTGGTGGTTGCTCACTGCTACGGATTTTACAGGAACATCTACGAGCCCTAACCCACGCCATGATTTAGCAGAATCCTCTGAAACCTGGATGCCATTTGCCTGAGTCCCAGCGTATATCTGACCTGGTTTGTGAGGATCGGCAGCGAGACAGTTTATCCGCATCCCCAGCAGGGAGCGCGTGATCTTCCATTCACCATCGATAAAATCTGCCCGTTTCAGGCCCTGACCGGAGGCAGCGAGAAAAACCTTCTTATTCATTTGCGGTTTGCCGTAGTGTAAGCCAGGCAGAAATACTTGCCAGTAATCCAAATCCGACACTAGCCCAGATGGTGATCTCTCCTATGGGCCAGGCAGTTTGACAAGGCGAAGGACAGTAGGACACTACCGTACCAACCGCGATTGCCAGGAAGAAAAATAGATCAAAGACCAGTACAGTGATCAGTCCTCGGCGGCTGCCTTTTACAGCTGACAATAAACCCCAGATCCAACCGCCAAACAAGGCCATGTTGGCCAGCATAGTCAACCCAACCATTCCCACGCCAAGGCTGAACTCACGATATACATAGTAAAAGTCGATGAAGGTACGGCCAAGAAAGACCAGTAGGGATATCACCGATAGGGTGATTGCGCCGTTGAGTGAAGTGAAGATGTTTTTCATTTACCCTTCCAATACCTGCTTTAGATTAGCCAGATCATTCTCCATCTGGCTTTGCTGCTGTTTCATCAGGAGCCCTTCAGCCAGCTTGAAAAAGCCGCCGGGTTCTGCCTCGACTTTGTCGGTCACGCGTACCCCATCTGGAGTATCTTCGAAGCTAGAGCCGCCAGAGAGAGGAAAGGGCCCTTTAGTGGACTTCCAGGCGTAGCGGCTGTAGGGTTCGTGGGCAGTGATCTCGCCCTCGGTTTCGATCTTACGCCCCATCACCTGGACAGTATATTGGTAGGTCGATCCAACACCAGTTGCTCCATTGGAGGTCGATTTAGCCTCGATGATCCCAGATTGCCATTTGGCGGCGTTGTTGACATCCGTAACGAAGTCAAAAACCTTTTCTATGGGTTGGTTAATAGTGATACTTGCTTCTAACGTGGGCATTATTATTCTCCTTATTAGTTTATTTGGAAGGGGTTTCCATGGCTGGCAGCGAACTCAGGTATAGGAACATAGCCGTGAGATCGTCATCCGTCATTTTTCCAATAGAATTCCAGGGCATAAAATCAGGGTCCAGCTGTTTTTCATAAGGCGTGGTACCCGTACGCATGGTTTCGATGTAATCTTCGGCTGACCAGATCGCCAACACGCCACCCGGCGTAAGGTTTGAACTGAAAGGCGCTCCGGGTTCCGGACCTTGCATGCCCCCCAGGTTGGGCCCATGGCAGGTGGAGCAGTCGCCAGTATTGACCAGGTATTCGCCATATTCGACAGTCACGCCTTGGGCTGGCGTTGATGGCAGCGCTGCATTGTGATCGATCACTTCGGCAGCCAGGATGTCGCCGAAAGCACCCAAGGCCAGCAGGATGCGCCCAGGCGGCTTGAGGTTTTTATCCCCGAGATCATTATCCACCGCAGCTAAATCTTGCACATATGCGATGATGGCACCCAGGTCTTCATTGCTGAAGTACCCGTAAGCCCTCGAGGGCATGATCATCAACGGTTTGCCATCTGCGTCGACCCCATGGCGGAGGGCGCGCACAAAATCGGCCTCATTGTATGCGCCAC
>CAYTKR010000139.1:0-13383 GCA_964438295.1 uncultured Anaerolineales bacterium | reverse complement strand
TTCACGGATTGTAAGGATTTTCTTCTAATATTTATTCTTATTCCTATCCGTGTTTGTCCGTGTGATCCGTGTCCTATCTTTTCTAGTGCATCGCTACAGCAGCAGCTTGTACTGTTGCTACCAGCTTATCCACCGTGGGGGCAATCAAGGCAAAGAAGGGCTTAGGGTACAGGCCGATCCAGAAAATGAAGACCAGGATCGGAACCAGGGTGACGATCTCGCGCAAATTCAGGTCTTTGATACTGTGCCCGTGTTTCTTGACTTCTTCGACAACAGAGCCTTCAGGTCCCAGGAACATCTTCTGGAACATGTAAAGCATATAGACCGCCGCCAGGATCACGCCAATGGCAGATATCCCTGCGTACCAGGGAGAGCCGATGCTCTCAGAGCCGAACGCGCCCAAAAGGATGGTGAACTCGCCAACGAAGCCGTTCAGGCCGGGCAGCCCCATCGAGGACAGGGCCACGATCAAGGTCAGTGTTCCGAAGACTGGGGTCAACTTCCACAGACCACCATAGACATCGAAGTCGCGGGTATGAGTCTGCTCATAGATCATACCCACCAGGAGGAATAATGCGCCCGTGCTCAAGCCGTGGTTGATCATCTGCAATATGCCGCCCTGGATTCCCTGGGGGTTGAGGGCGAAAAGGCCCAACATCACGAATCCCAGGTGGCTGACTGAGGAATAAGCGACTAGTTTCTTGATGTCCTTTTGAGCGTATGAAACCGCCGCGCCATAAATGATGCCGATGACTGCCAATAGCGCCATCCAAGGGGCGGCTTTGACCGCCGCAGCCGGGAAGAGGGGGATATTGAAGCGCACGAAGCCGTAGGTGCCCATTTTAAGCAAGACCCCAGCCAGGATGACTGAACCAGCAGTAGGTGCTTCTACGTGGGCGTCCGGGAGCCACGAGTGCAATGGCCACATGGGTACTTTGATGGCAAATGCCGCTGCAAAGGCCAAGAACAGCCACAATTGAATATCGGCAGGGATGCCGCCTTTGGCGATCAATTCCGGTACTGCAAAGGTGCCCTGGTAAATGCCCAACCATAGAATGGCCAACAGCATCAACAGCGATCCAGCCATGGTGTATAGGAAGAACTTGATGGCTGCGTACATGCGGTTGGGTCCGCCCCAGATACCGATCAGGAAGTACATCGGCACCAAAGTGAACTCCCAAAAGATGTAAAATAGGAACAGATCTTGGGCCAGGAAGACACCCATCATGCCTACTTCTAACAGCAGGAAGAAAAGCATGAAATCTTTAACCCGTTCTTCAATAGCAGTCCAGGTCGACAGGATCGAGATCGGAGTCAGGAAGGTGGTCAGCAGCACCAGCAAGATGCTCAAACCGTCCACGCCCATGTAGTAGCTGATATTCCAGCCAGCCACCTGGATCCAGGGTAGGTTGATCACCATTTGCAGGTCTGGGTTTTTGGCATTGAATTCAGCCAGCAGCCACATCGAGATGCCGAAAGTGATCAGCGAGGTGATCAACGCGGTCCATCGCATGGCGTTCTTGCGGTCAGGCTGGATGAAGAACAAAGCCAACACGCCTAAGAGGGGGAAGAAGGTCACCAAGGTGAGAGGATGTAACAAAGAGTTCATATTCAATAGTCCTCCGTTTATACGTTGGAACGTTCAAACGTTCAACGTTCGACGGTTATTTCAAGATGAGATATCCTAATATTGCGATAACGCCAATAAAAACCGACAAGGCGTAGTTACGTACAAATCCGGTCTGGATGCCGCGTAAACGTTGGGCTAATTCTTGGGTGCCAGCGCCCAGGCCGTTGGCGAAGCCGTCGATGCCGCGCTGGTCGAACCAGCGGTCCAGGAACGTTATGCTGAACCATTGGAAGGTCCCGGCGATGACTACATCGTGGAACCAATCGTGCCAGAAGCGCCAATCGATCACATCGGCGAAAAAGCGGGCTAGGGCAATATAAGGATTGAGGATGACGGCCCAATAGAGTTCGTCGATCCACCATTTGTTCTCCATGCCAGTGAAGATGGGTCCCAGAATCCGTTTGAGTGGGTCTGGCTGATCCATGGAGACGGTTCTACGCCCGTAGAGAACCCAGGAAATTCCGATGGCGACCAAGGCCAAAACTGTCGAGGTGATCGCTACGGTGAAGTTGAATTCGCCGTGGTGCAGGTGCAGGTGGAATTTCTCATAGGTTAGTTCGATCCAGTGGGTAAAAGTGCCCACACCAGGTAAGTTCAGTGCACCACCTACAATGGAGAGCGCGGCCAGCACCATCAAAGGTACCGTCATCACCGGAGGGCTCTCTTCAGCGTGTTCAGCCGCTTCATGCTTTGGCTTTCCGAAGAAGACCATCCAGACCTGGCGGCCCATGTAGAAGGCCGTGAAGAAGGCTGCAATAGCTAATAGTATATAAACCGTGGAATTCAGGGCAGTCGCTTCGGCCAGGATCTCATCCTTGGACCAGAATCCGGCGAAGGGGAAGATGCCTGCCAGCGCCACCGTGCCGATCATGTACAGCCAGAATGTGACCGGCATGGTTTTGCGTATGCCACCCATATTGCGCATATCACCGGGATCGAAAACTTCTTCCTCGTGGTGGTCATCATGGCCATGATCGTCGTGATCATGGTGCCCGTGGTGATGTCCACGTTCGACCCCCAGGATTACCGATCCAGCCGAGAGGAAGAGCAGCGCTTTGAAAAAGGCGTGCGTAACCAGATGGAACATCCCGGCTACGAAAGCGCCCATACCGACCGCTGCCACCATGAAGCCCAATTGGCTGATGGTGGAGTAAGCCAGCACTTTTTTGATATCGTATTGGCCGACAGCAATGGTCGCGGCAAACAGGGCGGTTACAGCTCCCACGATGGCGACAATCGATTGGGCTTGCGGTACCAGCATATAGAGCGGCGCAGAACGGGCAACCAAGTACACGCCCGCAGTAACCATGGTGGCGGCATGGATCAATGCAGAAACCGGGGTAGGGCCAGCCATGGCATCTGGCAGCCATACATAGAGTGGAATCTGCGCTGACTTGCCAGCCACACCTAAGAGCATGAATAAGGTTATCGCCAAAATGACGCCGGGTTGGTGCTGGGCGATGTGTTCGGCTGCCAGGAAGACATCATCAAACTGCACACTCTTGAAGGCCCAAAACATGATCATCCCTGCAATCAAGAAGCCGAAGTCGCCCACCCGGTTGGTGACGAAGGCTTTCTTTCCTGCCTGGGCGTTGTCTGTGCTGTCGCGCCCCAGGGTGTCTTTGTCATACCAGAAACCGATCAAAAGGTAAGAGCATAGACCGACCCCCTCCCAACCCACGAAGAGCATCAAATAGTTATCCCCACTGACCAGGATCATCATCGCAGCGATGAATAGGTTGAAGAATACAAAGAAACGCTGGTAACGCCCGAGGTCATTTTTGAAGCGCACATCTTCATGCATATAGCCAATGGCATAGATATGGATTAACGTACCAACGCCGCCTACGACCATCATCATGGTGACGGAGAGGCTATCCACTCGAAATGCCCAATCGAGCTGTAATTCACCAATTGCGATCCATTCTGCCAGGGGTACTGTTACCCCTTCATGGTGAGCCTGCAAAGAGAGCGCAAGTAGTATGGCGACGATGAAGGTCAAGCCGGAAGCTGTGCTGGCAACGCTGCCGATGGCTTTTTCACTCATCCGGCTGCCGAAAACGATGTTGATCAACAGCCCAATAACGGGGAAGAAAACTACCCAGGGTGCCAAATAAAAGAAGTCAGGTCCTGAGGTTGCAATTTCACTAAGGAGCATAGTGTTCTCCAATTATCCTTTTAGACTGCTTAACTGATCGACATCGATGCTTTGTTTCGTGCGGAAGATGGCCACGATCAATGCCAGGCCAACTGCCACTTCCGCAGCAGCTACAGTCATGATAAAAAACACAAAGATCTGCCCGCTCAAGGCTTCATGCATCCGCGCAAAGGCTACAAAGGCCAGGTTGGCGGCATTTAGCATCAGTTCGATGGACATAAAAATGATGATGGCATTACGCCGGATTAACACACCCAGCGCGCCGATGGCAAATAAGATTGCGGATAAACCTACGTAAAATGATACTGGGACCATAGTGTTCTCCAAAACGTGTAAACGTTACACGTTCAACGTTGAACGTTTTTATTCTCCTTGCGAGTCAAGATAATCGCGCCGATCATTGCCACCAGAAGCAGGATCGATGTAACTTCGAAGGGCAGTAAATAATCCTGAAAGAGCATGGTTCCCACCGAAGCAGGGCTACCGAAGCCTTCGGGTAGGTCTTTGACTGTCACAAGTTCACCGGCCTGAAAGAAGAGGATATAAAGGGTTTCGGCGATCAAACCCAATCCAAGGATGATGGCCAACGGACGCTGCCACGCAAGGGTCCCGCTTTTACCAAGTTTCTCAGCGCCTAAGAGCATGATCACGAACAAGAAGAGCACCATGATCGCCCCGGCATATACGGCGATCTGACTCACGGCGATAAAGGCACCCCCCAGCAGCAAATAGAAGATCGCCACCGTGACGAAGTTGATGATCAAATAGATTGCGGAGTAGACTGCGTTGCGGCTGAAGAGCATCCCTAAGCCAGAGCCAATGGCAATCAAGGCAAGAAAGATGAAGGTTATCAGTTCAGGTGTCATTTTTCACTATCCAGTGTTCAGTATTCAGTATTCAGTTGCCAGTATATCGACTGATCACTGATTACTGGATACTGGTTACTTTTCACTAATCCGTTGGGTCTGCCATTTCCGGCACGGAGCGGGTGAACACTCCCGGCTCGACTTCCTGCGGGGTTGGTTTTCCATTCTCGGGCACTGGGACCAGTAGCCTCTCCTTGGTATAGATCGCCTCAGCCCGACTGACGAAAGATAACTCATAATTATCTTCGAGCGTAATCGCCTCTGTGGGGCAGGCATCCTCACAATATCCACAATAAATGCAGCGTAGCATGTTGATCTCGTAGGTGCTGGCGAAGCGTTCCCCCGGAGAAAATCGTTCATCATCCGTATTTTCTTCCGATTCGACAAAAATCGCATCTGCGGGACAGGCGGCTGCACACAATGAGCAGCCAATGCATTTTTCCAAGCCGTTCTCGTAGCGATTGAGAACATGTCGACCGCGAAAACGCGAGCTAACCGGACGCTTGACCTCTGGATATTGAATGGTCACCGGTTTTTCGAACATGGATTTAAGGGTGATCCATAACCCTTTGAATAATTCTTGAACACGTGCTCGTTCAGGGAACGCCATAGTAAATCTCCTTTGAGCGAGCTGATGCGTTCCGATCATCCGCTCGCCACCCCAGTGCACGAGCACTGGGGGCTAGTTCCTAATTTTTTAACCTCTAAATACCAATATTACAGCGGTAACAAAGACATTCGCCAACGAAAGGGGTAAAAGAATTTTCCAACCAAAAGCCATCAAACGGTCGTAGCGGAAGCGCGGGAAAGTGGCCCGCACCCAGATCATGCCAAAGAGCAAGATCAAAATCTTGATAAAGAGAACTAAAGGCTCCAGGAATGCGGGGACATCGATGAAAGGCAAACGATATCCGCCCAGGAACAGCGTAGCACCTATGGCAGAGATGGCGATCATCTTAATGTATTCAGCCATGAAGAACAGGGCAAACTTCATTCCCGAGTATTCAGCGTGGTAGCCGGCAGTCAACTCCTGTTCAGCCTCGGGCATATCGAAGGGTGAGCGGTTGATCTCGGCCAAACCGGCGATCAAAAAGATGATGAAGGCCAGGAACTGAGGGATGGCAAACCAGACGTTTTTCTGGGCTTCGACGATATCCACCAGGCTCATGGAGCCGGCTAACATGATCGGTCCGATAAACGAAATTCCCAATGCCAGTTCATAGCTGACCATCTGGGCCGAGGAGCGCAATCCGCCCAAGAGGGCGTACTTGTTGTTGGATGACCATCCCGCGATCACAATACCGTATACGGCAATGGAGGCGACTGCCGTCAGGTAGAGCACACCAACATTGGCGTTCGAAAGGTAAAGGCTGATCTCTCGCCCAGCGATGATCACCTGGCTTCCCCAGGGGATCACGGCCCAGATGATCAGGGCCGGAAGCACCGTAATGATGGGAGCCAGGACGAACATCAGTTTGTCTGCCGTGGCGGGAATGAGTTCCTCATTGAAAATCAATTTGATGCCATCGGCCACTGGCTGCAAGATCCCAAAAGGGCCTGCCCGGTTGGGTCCGACGCGCACCTGGATTCGGGCCAGTGCTCTGCGCTCGTAGAGGGTCAGGTATGCAAATCCTGTGACGCCAAAAAGCAGCAGGATTGCAGATTTGATGACCCATTCAATGATTAATGCTGGTTCCATAAAAATACCTCGTTACGCCTCAGGCGAGTGCTGATTCAGCAATTCGAATTTCAAAGGCACTGGGCTCGTCAATCGATACGCCCATACTGCGGGGGACGAGAGCGAAGCCTTGGGGAACATCATCATCTTCCATGACGACCACATTGCTGGTCTCTCCACCATTTACAGAGATTCCTACCATCATGCCGTCCGTGGTCTTCAAGGTGTGGGAATCTTTGGGGTTGACCAGGATGAACGGCTCTGGAAGTCTGGGGTGCAGCACCTCCGAGGGGGTGATCATGCTCCCGCGATCGTATAGCACTGTGATAGGCACAGCGACCACATCACCTTCTGGTAAACCTTTAGGGTTTTCCGAACCCCTAAAGGTTTCAGAAGCTCCCTGGGGTGCCAACTGAATCCCCAACCCTTGCTTGTTCTCATAGCCCGTACCACCATAATAGAGATCACCACGCCCGACGATCGGCCACTGTTCGGCAGTCTCTGCCAGTTTCTGATAGGTTAGATTTTCATAACCTGGAATCTCGGCGCTGAGTTGATGCAGCACCAGGGATGGGAAACGCCCTTTGAGTTCCACGCCGACTTTCTCGCCAATCTGAGCGGCGATGTCGAAATCGGGACGGGTTTCACCTTTGGGTAGCACCACCGGGTAGAAGCGCTGCACGCGCCGTTCACCGGATGTGAACGTGCCCTCCCGCTCAGTTTGGGCCTGAGCTGGTAAAACTACATCGGCCAGTTCGGCGGTCTCAGTCAGGAAAAGCTCTTGTACGACCACGAAGTCGGCCTGCGTGATCGTCTCTGCTAAAGCAGGGTTGTCACCGACGGGGTTTGCGCCCGCGATGTAGAGTACTTTGGCAGCATCGATATCTGCACCGGGACGATAGCCCATGTCCCAGGCTCCTTGCGTGTTTGCACCATGCCAGACACCAACCAGGCCGCTATTCACTTTACCAATATGCTTCGTCTCAACCAGAAGATTGGCACAGGTTTTTGCCAGGCCTTCCGATGTCTCTAGACCGAAACCTTCGCTGCCGAAGAAAACCACAACGTTATCTGCGTTGGTCAAGTTTTTGACCTGCCCAACAGCTTTGATTTCTTCACCGTACTGATAACGGATAATATTTGTTGCAGTGCGGTCCAGCTTGGTGGGACGTGGATTGGCGACGATCAGTTTGGCGCCACGCTCGGCGGCAGCTTTGACCCTCAGCCACCATACCGGTGCTTCTTCTTCAAGGTCACAGGCAACGACTACGATGGCATCGCCCTCGCCAAGATCAGCAAGATTGGAACCTGCTCCCAGGCCAAATTGAGCAACTAGATCGCCGCCAGCCATATAGGAATGCAGTCCAGCCTTGCCCCCCAAACCATCAGTGAGTTTCTTTAGATTGAAAAGATCCTCATTAGGAAGACGCCCCGATACCAGGGTTAACAATCCCTCTCCAGCATTTTTGAGTTGATCGGCCACGAAGGCCAAAGCTTCATCCCAACTAGTGGGAGTCAGTTTGCCACCTTTTCGGATCAAAGGTTGGGTCAATCGTTCTTCGCTCTCGGTGAAGTGATAAGCAAAGCGACCTTTGTCGCAGATCCATAGTTCGTTGACTTCTTCGTTCTGGCGCGGCATGGCGCGTTTGATGACAATGTCTCCGCCAGATTTTGCCTCACGGCGAGTGTTGTAGGTCATATTGCAGCCCACCGGGCAGTGTGTGCAGATCGATGCGGCGCTTTTGAGTTCCCAGGGTCGCGCCCCAAACCGAAAGTCCGCCGTGGTCAGCGCGCCAACGGGGCAAATATCGGTGGTGTTGCCTGACCAATAAGAGTCGAATCCGGGATCTGAGTTGGTGATAATATCGGTTGCCCGACCGCGGTTAAAGAATTCCAATACCGCATCATCGACGATCTCTTCTTGGAAGCGGATGCAGCGCGCACATTGGATGCAGCGCTCGCGATCCAGCCAGATTAAATCCCCAAGTGGGACATTTTTATCAAAATGAATCTTCTCATCGAAGATAAAGCGGCTCTCACCAGGCCCATGTGCCATGGTCAGGTTCTGCAAGGGACATTCACCACCCTTGTCGCAGATTGGGCAATCGAGCGGGTGGGATGTCAGCAGTAGTTCGACGATCTCCTGTCTGCCCTGCTGGACTTTCTCAGTCATTCCCTCAACCACCATACCTTCGGAAACAGGCACAGTGCAGGCGGTTTCCAGTTTCCACCCAAACTGAATCTTGGGGGAACCATCCTCTTCGAGGACAACCTCCCCGCTGTCGCGGTCACGCACAGGACGGCCAATATCGACCAGACACATCCGGCACATGCCCACAGGTTCCATCTTGGGATGGTAGCAGAAGACGGGGATGTCGATGCCGGTCTTCTTGGCGGCATCGACGACCAGTGTACCTTCTGGAACGGAGACTTGCTTACCGTCGATGGTTAGTGTGACTTCTTTTGTCATATTGTTATCTCGTCATTGTGCCACTGAGATCACAGAGAATTCCGAATTGCTATTGTTGTGCTCTGTGGGCTCTGTGGTGATTCTATTTAATCGCAGCTTCGAAATCCTCAGGGAAGCGTTCGATACCGGTCATTACAGCCTGGATGGAGAATTCGCCTAACGCGCACAAGCATTTATTTTCGATCTGCTTGGCAACGCTGTTCAGCAATACAACATCATTTTGGCTGGCTTGCCCCTCGTGGATGCGCTCGATGATATGACTCATCCAGTAATTGCCTTCTCGGCAGGGCGTGCATTTGCCGCAAGATTCATGCTTGAAGAAATGGATGGTCTTGTTGAGAACCCAATCGATGCTTACTGTATCGTCGATTACGATCACCGAAGCGGAACCCAGGTCAGCGTTCAATTCGCGCACCGAGGCATAATCCATAGGGGTTTCAAGCGCTTTATCGTCAGCGACGATCAGCGCAGAGGATGCGCCCGCAGCCATGATGGCTCGGACGGGGCGATCATCGATGATGCCACCGCCATATTCGTATATCAGTTCGCGGAAGGTGGTGCCAAAGGGCAGCTCGTAATTGCCCGGTTTCTTGACCCGCCCAGACAAGCTGAATACTTTGACGCCAGCCGTATCTTCAGTGCCCAATGATTTATACCAATCGCCACCTTTAGTGATGATAAGCGGTACATTGGTGAGTGTCTCAACATTGTTTACGACAGTAGGCTTGCCGTACAGGCCAAAAGATGGTGGGAAGGGGGGGCGCAAGCGTGGTTGACCACGCTTGCCTTCCATCGATTCCAGCAGAGCGGTCTCCTCACCGCAGATATACGCGCCTGCACCTAAATGAGTATAGATGCGCAGCGAGTAATCCGTACCGAAGAGATTGTCGCCGAGGATGCCAGCTTGCTCGAGTTCGGCGATCTTTTCATCGAGTACATGTGTCAACTGCCAGAACTCGCCCCGGCAATAGACATAGGCTTCGGTGGCGCCCACAGCGTACGATGCAATCGCCACACCCTCCAGGAACTGGAAGGGGTTGCTTTCCATGATCTCGCGATCTTTGAAAGTGCCAGGCTCAGACTCATCGGCATTGGCGACCACATAGTGGGGCCAGTTGTCGTTATCCATGAAGGACCACTTCAGCCCAGTGGGGAAACCAGCACCGCCGCGGCCGCTTAGCCCAGAAGTCTTGACAATTTCAGTTACTTCCTCTGGCTTCATCGACGTGACGACCTTTTCGAAAGCATCGAATCCGCCATTCTTCTTATATACTTCCAGTTTGTTTAGTTCTGGAATCTCTCGGTGACGAAGGAGCACGTAATCAGCCATTATTTCTCCTCCTTCTTCCACGTTTCGATCAATTCCAAAGTGCTCTCAACGGTCATATCCTCATGATAGGTCAAGCCCTCGCCAGTCTGCACCTGGAACATGGGTGCTTTATCACACCCTGCCAGGCACATCACCCCTTCGACAGTGACCAGCCCATCTTCAGTGGTCTCGCCTACCTTTATGCCCAGGTTGTCACAGAGCTTCTCCAGGAATTCATCAGCTCCGCGCAGGGCACAGGGTAAATCATTGCAAACCTGTATGCGATAAGTGCCGCCTGGTTCGTCGTGGTACAGGGTGTAAAACCCAACCAGGGTGACCACTTCCGTGGGGGTCATTTCCAGAATCTCAGCGATCTCATTGATATCTTGTCTAGTGACGTGCCCGTCTTCGCGCTGGGCCATATACAGCAGGGACATCACTGCAGATCGTTTCTGATCTGGCGGATATTTTGCGATAATCTTTTCGATTTCGTCTGCGTAATTTTCTGCGATCTTGTTCACCTGTCCGAATCTCCCAAAACGATGTCGATACTGCCAATGATCGCTACCAAGTCGGCGACCAACAGCCCTTTACTCAAGACAGGCAGAGCCTGCAAGTGCACGAAAGAAGGCGTGCGCCAGTGAATGCGGTAGGGCTTGTTGCCGCCATCTCCCTCGAGATAGACACCCAGTTCCCCACGCGGTGATGATACGGGCATATAGACATATTCGGCTGGAGCCTCAAATCCATCTGTCCATAATTTGAAGTGGTGGATCAAAGCCTCCATGCTGGTACCTAACTCCGAGCGGGGGGGCGGGACGAATTTTCGGTTGTTGCTGCGCACCGGAGCGCCGTCTAGCTCCCTGAGTTTGTCCATCCCCTGTTCGATGATGGACAAAGATTGCCAGAACTCGTCCATGCGGCAAATGTATCGGGCGAAAACATCCCCGGCTGTTTCGGTAGGAACCTCGAATTCAAACTCATCATAGCCAGAGTAAGGGCGGGCTTTGCGGTTGTCAAAAGCTACACCAGAACCCCGCAAGGTTGGGCCGGTCAATCCCCAGGCAACTGCATCTTCCCCAGAGATCACCCCAATGCCCTTGGTTCGGTCGATGAAGAGCGGGTTTTTAGTCAGCAGGCCGTGATATTGTTCAATACGGGCAGGAAAATAGTCCAAGAAATCTTGCACCGCGGAGTAAAATTCTTCGGGGACATCTCGCCACAAGCCGCCCGGTCGGATATATGTGGTCATCATGCGCTGGCCGGAAACCAATTCCAGTATATCGAGAATTACCTCGCGCTCGCGAAAACAGTACAAGAACATCGACATGGCAGCCAGGTCCAGCGACTGAGTCCCCAGCCAGACCAGGTGGGATGCGATGCGCTGCAGCTCTGCCAGAATGACTCGGATGACCTGCGCCCTTGGCGGTACATCCAGGTCAACCAATTTTTCCACAGCCAGGCAGTACGCCAGGTTGTTGCCGACGGTATTGAGATAATCCAACCGGTCGGTCATCACTTCAGCCTGTTCGTAGCGTTTGGCTTCCATATTCTTTTCAATTCCCGTGTGCAGGAAGCCTATATCGGGAACACAATTAATGATCGTCTCGCCATCGAGCTCCAGCATCAAACGCAGCACCCCGTGGGTGCTGGGGTGCTGAGGGCCCATGTTGAGCAACATGGTATCGCCCTGGATTGCTCGATCGGAGACCAGGTGTTTTAGTTCATCTAAGGTTACTTCTTGAAGTTGGACCATAAAGACCTCATAACGTATCACGCATCACGTTTTACGTTCATTCGTTAACGTAAGGCTTCTTCGCGTCGATTTCATCGGCGTTGAAGCTGAACTGCACTTCCTCGTATCCCAGAGGATAATCTTTGCGCAATGGATGGCCTTCCCATTCATAGGGCATAAGAATGCGGCGGAGGTCCGAGTGCCCTTCAGCCTTGATGCCGAACATATCCCAGAGTTCACGCTCATGCCAGTTTGCATTAGGATACAGATCCTCGATCGTCGGTACAAAAGGATCATCACCAGGCACCTCGGCTCGCAGCCTCAAAGTGATATTGTCGTCGAGGGAGTAAAGTTGATACGCCACATGGAATCTAGGATCGCCCTCTGGCCAGTAATCTACTGCCGTCAGACTGGAGAGCATATTGAAGCCGAATTCGTCTCGCAGAGTCTTGCAGATCTCGACTACATCTCCAGGAGCGATGATCAAGGAATGTTCATCACTAAAAATGTGTTCGTTTACATCAAAATTTTCCTTGATCGCCTTTATTACATCAGATAGTTTTTCGTTCATAGAACTAATTCCTACTTCCATTTCGTGAGTTTCTCATTCTCGACTTTTTCGTACAGCGTCAGAATGCCATGGATCAAGCCTTCGGGACGAGGCGGACAGCCAGCGACGTACACATCGATCGGGATGACTTCATCAACCCCCTGAACGATGGCATAGTTATTGAAGACACCTCCACTGGAAGCGCAATCTCCCATGGCAATGGCCCACTTGGGGTCAGGTAACTGGTCATACAGCCGGCGAATGACCGGGGCCATCTTGCGGGATACGCGGCCCGCCACGATCAATAAATCAGATTGCCGAGGGCTGGCGCGCATTAGCTCCATGCCAAAGCGGCTCATATCATAATGCGAGGCTTGGGCGTGCATCATTTCGATGGCGCAGCAGGCCAACCCCGATAGAAGTGGCCACATCGCTCTCGTGCGGCTCCAGTTGACAGCTTTTTCTAACGTTGTGGTAACGATCCCCATGTTACCGAGTTTTTGTTCTATTCCCATTCCAGAGCTCCTTTCTTCCAGGCATACACATAACCTACCAATAATATAAGAATGAAGACAAACATCTCTACTAATGCAAAAATCCCCAGGCTGTTGTCGATGAAGTCACGCAGCACAACTGCCCAAGGAAGGAAGAAGATGATCTCGATGTCGAATAGGATGAATAGAACGGCGATCAAATAGAACTTGACAGACATTCGCCGGGTGCCAGGGCCATAGGGATTCATGCCCGATTCGTAGGGCATGGCTTTGGCATCGGTTTGGCGCTTTGGCCCGAATGCGTGGCCTAAAATGACCACCAGACCCGCGAGCCCAGTGGCCAATACAATAAGGATTGCAATAGGAAGATACTCTAAGAGCATAAGAAATCCTCGAAAAATTCAATTTTTCTGATGGTTATTTTTCGAACTTGCCGAAGTATATCATATGACGCTATTTATATCTAGTGCAAAATTTCACAATCTAAATGATG
>CAYTKR010000138.1:0-13623 GCA_964438295.1 uncultured Anaerolineales bacterium | reverse complement strand
GGAGTTTCTTTCGGTTGCTTTTTTCATTGAACTCATCCGTTCTATCCGTGTCCTAAATCAAATCCCAGCGATCAAGCGCCAGACTTGGGCGACCAGGAAGGTGACTGCAAAGCCCATGAACACGGGCAATAACGAAGATATCCAGGTCCACTTGGCGCTGCCGGTCTCTTTGTAAATAGTGTAGATGGTGGTGCTGCAGGGATTGTGGATAAGGCTGAAGAGCATCAGGTTGACGGCTGTCAGCAACGTCCAACCGCCAGCCTGGAACAAGGAGAGGGTCTCCATATTGGATTCCAATTCGAACATCACGCCAGCACCTTCGCCACTCACGACGCCGGTAACCAACACAGTCAGCATCAAGATCGTGGGAATGACGATCTCATTGGCAGGGATGGCAACAATATATGCCACCAGGATGACGCCATTCAAGCCAAGCAAAATCCCAAAGGGGTTCAAGAAATTGATCACGTGCTCGGCAATGCTCAAACCGGCGATGTTGATATTGGCAGATAGCCAGATCACCGCGCCGGCGGGCAGTGCGAAGACCACCGCGCGCCAGAGCACGATCAAGGTGCGGTCGATGATCGAGGTATAAACCGTCTGCCAGATACGCGGGGGTCTGTATGGGGGCAGTTCCAGGCTAAAGGTGGACACCTCACCCCGAAGAACGGTCCGGGAAAGTCCCCATGAAACCGCAAAACTGAGCAAAACTCCCAACACTGCAATACCCACAACCGCTAGGGCAGATACCAATCCACCCAGATAGGCCGGAACCAAACCGCCAATGAAGATCGTAGCGATCAGGATCTGCGTGGGCCAGCGACCGTTGCACAAGGCGAAGTTGTTGGTAATGATGGCGATCAAGCGCTCACGCGGGCTGTCGATCACCCGCGTCGCCACCACACCGGCGGCGTTGCAGCCAAAACCCATGGACATGCTCAGAGCTTGCTTGCCATGGGCGCCCACCTTGCGGAACATATTATCCAGGTTGAAGGCCACGCGCGGCAGGTAGCCAAAATCTTCCAACAATGTGAACAGAGGGAAGAAGATTGCCATGGGCGGCAGCATCACGCTGATCACCCAGGCAGTGGCTAAATAAACGCCATCAAACAAGAATCCGCTCAACCACCAAGGCATACTAATCATCTCACCAAAGTTCTTCAACGCCGGATGAAAAGTGTCGATCAGCAAGGTCGCTAACATCGAAGAAGGCACATTGGCCCCCGAAATGGTCAGCCAAAAGACCAGGGTCAATAGCAAGATCATGATGGGGAATCCCCATACCCGGCTGGTGACCAAGCGGTCAATGGTGCGGTCCAAATCGAAGCGCGGTTTTTCCTCAGGAAGCGTGATCGCCCGATCGGCGATGCGCGCTGCATCGGTATAAATTGATTCCATCACTTGCTCATGAAAATCCCCACTGATATCCCAGCGCAGGTCTTGAGCAGTGTTTAGTATCTCATCTGCCGTAATTGTATTTTCTGAATTCATTGTTACTCCGTTTTCAGTATTCAGTGATCAGTGACCAGTAATCAGTTTTGTTTCACGGGACACTGACCACTGGTTACTGATACCTGTTCACTGTCTACTGGTTACCAATAACCTGTAATTGCGCTGCCCTTTGCTCTAGATTGCCATAGGTCAGATCGCCCAACTCCCCTTTACGTAGTGCATCTGCGATGCGGTCGTCACCATCCAACAAACGCATGGCCACCCAACGTGAGTTCGGCAGATCGGGAAGAGCTACTTCGATCTGCTCGACCAATTGGGTTACGGCATGCTTCAGCGATGGGGACTCATATTTCACTCGATAAGGTTTGCCCTCGGTTTCTCCCATGGCCACTTCGTGGATCGCCTGCAAGAGCTGATCCATTCCTTGGCCGGAGCGCGCTACCGTCGGAACCACCGGCACTCCCAAATCGCGTGCTAGACGGCGGTCGTCAACCTGGAAGCCATGACGCTCCGCCTCGTCCATCAGGTTCAGGCAGACCACCACGCGGTGGGTTATTTCCATCACCTGTAAGACCAGATTCAAGTTGCGTTCTAGACGAGAAGCATCTACCACGACAACGGTCACATCGGGTTGGCCGAACAATATGAAATCCCGGGCTACTTCCTCATCCAGGCTGGTAGCCAGCAACGAATAGGTGCCAGGTAAATCGACCAACTTATAGCGGTTGCCGCCGTACTCGAATCCACCTTCGGCACGTGTGACCGTTTTTCCGGGCCAGTTGCCAGTATGCTGGCGTAAGCCAGTTAACGAATTGAACACTGTACTCTTACCGGTATTTGGGTTGCCTGCCAATGCGACTGCGAGATCCCAATCCCCCATATCGACTCCCAATTTGAGTAGGTTGGCGGCATTATGAACGGGGCACGTCTCACATGGGGCTGCCGTCACATCGATTGTTTGTGTTTTTTCTTCAATCATCGTTTTTTCCTTCGGAGACCCTAAAGGTTTTCAAAACCTTTAGGGTCTTAATTTGTTATACGAGTAATATTGATCTGATTGGCCTGAGCCGACCGTAATGCAATGACAGCCCCTCGCACACGATACCCCGTGGGATCGCCGCTGGGGCTGCTGATATCCGCTTCGATCACCGTGCCGGGCAGGATACCCAGATCCATCAACCGGCGACGTTCCGCGCCCCTGATGCGGGGCGAAATGGAAAGCACCTGGCCGGACTCGCCTGGGGTCAGGCTGGTCAGTGTCTCCCCAAGGGGTTCTTGTTCCCGAACTTCCTCAGGCAGTAGCTCCACACTCACGTTGGCGGCGATCACCGGGGCCAGGGTGTGTTCATCACCCCCTGCCCAGAAGCGAATCCGCCGCGAGGAGGCTTCCACCATGCGCACGATCATGCCCACGTGCAGCCCTTCTGCCACCAGTTGCGCATAAACAGCTTCAGGCTCGTCCTCCAGGTGTACGATGCGCGCTGGCTCATCGACCTCCAGGTCTGTCAATGCAACGCGCTCGCGATAGACCACTTGCCCCTTTGCGGTGGGGATGGGGTCACCATGAGGGTCATGGGTCGGGTTGCCAAGCCGTGCGGACAGGCGACTGGCTTCATCTGGCGAGAGCATGTGTTCATATTGCTCTGCTTGTCCATGCCATTCTTCTTCCTCAAAACCAGTGGCATCGGCAAGATAGCGCTCCCACAAGCGGTGGGCTCGGATAATTTGCAGGGCATAGTCACGTCCAGCTGGGGTGAGATGGAAGCCTTTGCCTTCGACCTTCAACAGGTCGCTGGCCTCGAGTTGCTCGAGAAGATCAGCGATCTCATCTCTGCTGATATTCAACGCCCCGGCCAGGCTGTTCACCGTGGCACGGCGGTCGTGAATTTCATATTGATGGATATGTTTGAGCGCATCCTCACGCAGCACGCGCGCTGTCGTTCTGCGAGCGCGCTGCCAGCGCCAAAACACGCCCCGCTCTGGATGAAATATCCACACGCCCAGGACGGTCAGAAGCGCTGCTACTATTAAAGAAATAAGGGGATCTGGCATATAGCACCTCTAAAAATTGATTTATAGAAACCGGGTTTCTTTGTTGAAACTACTTCCTTTGCCGATAAAGATCTGGGTCTACTACGGCAGCCATAGCTGCAACTGCTGCATCATCCAACTCGCCGCCCAGAAAGCGGTTGATCTGCTTGATTTGGGGAAGTGGATCTTCAAGCATGGCATTGTAATCAACATCGATATAACGCAAATTCGATTGTTTTGCCATCCACTCCTCGACTTGTTTAACGTGTTTTTGGAACAATACCGCCATGGTATCGTCATCGATTTTCTTTTCCTCACCACGGCGTTCCAACATTTTGCTTTGCGAAGCCAATACTTCATCGATCTTGCGACGCATAAACAAAACGCGGTATTTGTAATCTGGTGGCAACTCCACGAGCAAGGCGCCGATCACTTTGACAACTTTGCCTTGGGCTTCGGGCAGCCAAGCGTAATCACCTTCTTTGAGCTTTTTGGCGCGCTCAAATTCATAATAACCCCTGGGGTTGTCGTCGTCCGCGGCGCGGATGTTGTCAGTCAAAGGCGAGATTCCACCCGCTTCGAGCATTTTCATCACCATCGATGTGCCTGATCGGGGCAGACCAGAGACGATGGTGATGGGCTCGATTTTTCCTCTGAAAATACCTTTAAGCTTCGCTTTCATGTTTTATTTCGAACACTCCAATCAATAGACCACGGACCACAGACGGCGGACGGCTGTCTGCGGTCCGCCATCGGCTCTATTGTGCTTTCTCCAACAATGATTTCACCGCTTTGATCTTCGTGGCAGGTAACTCTAACTCGACCAGGGCGCCATCCTCGTCGCCTTCGACGATGCGCCGCCCAAGACCCGAATGACGCCACATCTTGAGATCCTCCTCTACGGGAGAACCGATGATGTCTTCGCGGAAGATCTTGCCGTCTTCCAAGACAACTACGCGGTTGGTCTGACGTGCTACGGCGGGGTCATGGGTCACAACAATGAAAGTAGTGCCCTGGCTTTCGTTGAGTTCATGCAGCAGCCCCATCAAGGCGCGACCGGCCTCGGTATCTAGGCTGCCGGTCGGCTCGTCAGCCAGGATCAGGGATGGGTTGTTGGCCAGGGCGCGCGCGACTGCCACGCGCTGTCTCTGACCGCCCGACAACTGGTTGGGCAGGTGCCGCATTCGATCTCCTAGGCCGACTAACTCCAATAGCTCCTTGGATCGATTGCGGCGGGCAAATAGGTTCATTTGTCCCATCATCGGCACTTCGACATTTTCCCTGGCGGTCAGGGTGGGGATCAAGTTGTGGAGCTGGAACACGAATCCCACCGTTTGGGCGCGGAATTTGTCCTTGTTGCGAATACTGGCCAGATCTTGCCCGTTGATGATCACCGATCCACTGGAAGGTTTATCCAGAGCGCCGATCATATTCAATAAAGTGCTCTTCCCGCTGCCGCTGGGCCCCATCACGGTAACCAGCTCTCCCTGCTTTATGGTCAAGCTGACGCCATCTAAAGCACGGATTTCTTCTCCGTCACCGTAGATACGCGTAAGATCGCGAATTTCAATGAGGGGAGTTGTTGATGTATTTGTATTCGTCATACTGTTCTCCAGCCAAGGTATCAAAATCGCGAATATGCAAGGGGAAAAACCCCTGGCCTGTTTGCATATTCGCGATTTGCCTATTCTTTAATTTCAACATCCACAAAGGCGGTCATGCCCCAGCGCAAGCCATCAGGGATCTCGCTGAGCTCGATGAGCACAGGGTAGTTGACCCCAGAGCCCTCGGAATCTTTGGGCGCTATGCGAGTGACTGTTCCTTCGATGACTACGTCGGGAAGGGCGTCAAAAGTCACAATAGCAATATCGCCAATCTCTAGCTGGGCGACATCGATCTCGTTGAGGTCGGTGGTTTCAACGCGTAAGTGGCCCAAATCTGCCAGAAGAAGGACGGGTTGACCTGGTGAGACCCACTCATTGGGGTTGACATTGAGCTCTGAGATCACACCATCGAAAGGAGCCAGCAACTGCAAATCTTCTAGGGTGGCTTCGGCAGCATCCAACTGTGCTTGGGCATTGGCAATGCGCGCTTCGAGCACTGCCACATCGTCGGGATCGGGTCCGTTCTTGTAGATCTCATAGTCCCTGTAGGCATTCTCGATCTGGGCTTCCAAGAGGGCCACATCACCGGGCAGCGGACCTTCTTGGACGCGCTCCCAATTGCGGTGGGCTTCAGAAAGCTGGGCTTTGGCAGTGGCCAGGTTGGCCTCCGCGACAGCAATATCAACTTCGTCACCCGTGCTTTGCAGCGCATTCAATCTCCGCACGGCATCATCATAGACCTGTTGCGCTGCCGATTTCCGGGCCAGGAAGTTGGCGCGTTCGATATCGTCTTCGTTGCGGTCTTCATAGTCCTCGAAGTCCTCGATGGCATCTTCGAGCGCGTCTTCCGCCAGGATCACCTGGGCCTTTTGGGCGTCGATATCAGCCTGATCGGCCCGATTGATGGTGTAGCTGTATCTGCGTTCAGTATCTTCGACAGCCTTCTCAGCATCGGCGATCGCTTCCAAGGCCAGCGCTTCCTGCAATTCGGTGTCCAACAGGTCTTCCAATGCGTCTTCGGCATCTTCAGCTGTCTTCAGGGCGTCCGCAGCCAGCAGGTTGATGTTATCGTAGAGTTCATCCAAAGCAACCTGGGCATTGGTGAGCTCGAATTGTGCTGCTGTGACGGCTGCCAGGGCTTGTTCGCCACCCTTGATCTGGATGAGCAGTTGGCCTTCGGTCACGGAATCGCCTTCACTGATAGAGACTTCTGCTACCACTCCGGCAGTGTTGACGCTGAGCGAAGCATATTGCTCCGGGAGGATCTTACCGGTTGCGCTCACGATTGGGGTGTAATCTTGGATGGCAAGCGGTGCCGTCGGTGTTGGTTCTGCCAACCCAGGAACGCTATCGCATCCAGCAAGCAGGAGCATTACGACCCCCGCAGCTATCAAAGTGATAATTAATTTTTTGTTTTTCATGATCTCTCCGTTTCTATTTGATATCTGTTCAGCCGCTGGATAATAGTCCGAAAAGGGTATGCGCAGGGGCTGAGAAAATACATGTTACTCATATCTAAGTGCCTCTACAGGCTGCAAACGGGTGGCTCGGTAGGCCGGATAAAAGCCTCCCAACACACCTAAGAAAATTGCTAAACCAATGGCATTGTAAAAAATATCGGCTTCCCATCTGAGTTTGAGCAGATCACCCATCAAAGGTGCTCGAATTAGTAGATCACCCAAGCCGAAGGCGACGAGGATCCCAACGATCGCGCCGAAAACTCCTAATAACAAGGCCTCAGTCATGATCAGGCGCAATATACGTGTTCTTCGCCATCCCAAGGCCCGCAACACACCGATCTCTCGAGTGCGTTCCAACACCGACATCAGCATGGCATTCATCACACCCACCCCACCGACTAAGATCGCCAGGAACGAAATGCCCGCCATCATGGCATCTGAGGCCTCCATATCGGGCATTTGTTCCGCAAAATCACCTGTCAGAGCTGCGTGAACTTCTGGGAATTGGGCATTGATCAGCTCTACGAGTTCTTCTGCCTGCGATGGGTCTTTCACCTTGACCATGTAAATAGTCACTTTGCGGGGTTTGCCAGAAACGGTCTGGCCATCTCGCAAAGAAATTACACCGCCCAGTTCATAGAAACCCGTGCCGCTTTCATAAATGCCTACCACACGGAAGCGGCTGCTCAACACTTCGATGGTGTCGCCGACTTCTACATTCAAATTGTCAGCCATTAAGCGGCCTAGCATAATTTGGTGATTGGTCGTGAGTCTTTCACCCTCGACGACATTGATGCGCTGAATTGCGTACTCGTTCGGAGCGAGACCGCGATATATAAAGAACATTCCCGTTTCTGGCATGGCCGTTGCAGAGAAGATCACTCCACTGACGCTCTCAATTTCTGGTAGAGCAGCGATCTTGGCTCCCACGCGTTGATCGATGGTGCTATATCCCGTATCCGCAATTCCAGCCTGGCGGAGCATGATCTCTGAATCGCCCCCCATGTTCGTAATCAAATCCATTGTGCCGCGCACCATAGCTTCCAGGGCCATAATACCGCCTACGGTTACGCCGATCACGCCCAACGTCAATAAGGTGCGTGTTGTTCGCTGCCAGAGACTCTGGATCGGCATACCACCAATCGGTAGGCGACGCACTTTGCCTGCGCTGCCACCCTCATAGCTCAGGGCTTCCACGGGTTGTAAGCGCGAAGCCTTCCAGGCCGGATAGGCCCCGCCCACAAACCCTAATACTAGAACAGTGATGGCGGCTTGCATCAATATGCCCAGGCGAATATTACTTGCAGAGGCACCAAAGAAACTGAGCACGTCTGCTGACCCAACCAACATTAGCCATCCCAACCCGATGCCTAGCAGACCTCCCAAGATACCCACCAGAAGCGACTCCCCTAAAATCATGCGAAGAATACGCCCTTTGGGCCAACCCACTGAGCGTAGAACGCCAATTTCCCGGGTTCGTTCGACCACGGCCATCAATTGGGAGTTCATCATCCCGATGCCGCCGATCACGATCGACAGTCCGGCGATAGACCAGGCAAAGCCCTGCATGTAATTTCCCATGAGTTGCTTGTCGGCATAGGACTCTGTGCTGCTGATATCCACATCTGACCACAAACGTTTAACCCGCTCCTCGAGACGAGTGCTCAGGGATGTGTCTTCCAGTTGGACATAATACAAGCTTACCTTGTGCTGGATGCCCAGTAATTCTTGCGCTTCCCTGAGAGGCAGCACAGCTCCGCTGTCTTCTAAATCCTTCCCCGTTTCATAGATGCCAACAATGCGGAACACACTCTCCGTGAGGCGGATGGTATCTCCAGGTTTTTTATCCATCACATCGGCTGCAGTGGCACCTAAGAGCAAGGGTTTGCCTTGGGCGCGTTGCGCATCTCGGCTTTCTAGCCCCACGCCATCGATGATCTTGAAGCGGCCCAGCACAAAGCTGTCCTCAGGATATCCAAAGACAAAGAAATATGGCACATCCTCGGTCTGTACAAAACTCTGGATCATGGGGCTGAGCGCCGCAACCTCGGGCATATTACCTAATTCCCTGCCAACGGACTCATCAATCAAGCTGAGGCTGACGTCCATGGCATCCGACTGGCTGAGCACCAGATCGGCTTTACTGCCGGTCAGGAATGAGTCATAGCCGGCCTGGACACCGTCGGCAAGTGCCCCCAGGGCAACGATGGCTGCCACTCCGATGGAGATACTCAAAACGGTAAGTATGGTGCGTCCTTTGCGTCGAAGAAGGTTTTTGAATATCATGTTGTCAACGTAATTTCCTTATGATCCTGCTTAGACCGGCTGGTTCTAGTAGCAGCGATCATTCATAGCGTATCGCCTCTACCGGCTGCAAGCGGGTAGCCCGCAAAGCTGGATAGATACCGCCAAGTAATCCCAGTAACAAGGCCACAGAAATGGCTCGCAGGAATATGTCGATTTCCCAGCGCGCTGTCAGCATACCACTATACAGCGGTATGGTGTTGAATGAATTGAACAATACAAATGCCAGGCCAATGCCAATCAGCCCACCAAATAATCCTAATAACAGAGCCTCGATTAAGATCAGGCGTAATACCCGCCAGCTGCGCCACCCCAGTGCCCGTAATACACCGATCTCCCGAGTGCGTTCCATGACGGCCATCAGCATGGTGTTGAGCACACCAACGCCCCCGACAAAGATCGCCAGGAATGAAATCGAGCCTAACATGGCATTCACATTGGACATATCCGGCATCTCTTGAGCAAATTCTCCGCTCAAACTGGCGTGTGCATCGGGGATTTGGGCATTGATTTTGGTTACCACTGCCTCAGCCTGGGCTGGATCATGCACTTTGACCATCATCATACCGACTTTGTGAGGCCGTCCCATGAAATTTTGTGCATCGCGCAGGGTGGTAACGCCACCCATTTCTTGCCAGGTCACACCGGATTCATATGTACCAACAACTTTGTAGCGGGTCCCACTGAGCTCTAATGTATCTCCAATGGTCAGGTTTAGCGCCTCAGCCATCATGCTCCCAAGCATGATCTGACGGTTGGTAGAGATACGTTCACCATCCACGATATTGAATTGTCTAATGGCGTATTCGTTGGGCGCATAGCCCAACATAATGAATACTGCTCCTGAATCAGGCAGTATTGTTCCCGAAAATGCCATCCCGCTGACATGGGCCACTTCGGGGAAAGCGGCAATCTTATCGCCGACGCGTTCATCAAGGGCGCTGTATTCCGTATCGGCGACGCCGGCTTGTCGAACCATGATCTCAGAGTCTGCGCTCATGTCAGCGAAAGTATCCATCATGCCGGTAACAGCTGCTTCGAGGGCAATAATACCGCCGACCGTAATGGCGATCACGCCTACAGTTAGCAAAGTGCGGGCGGAGCGCTGCCACAAACTCTGTACCGCCATTCCTCCGAAGGGTAGGCGCTGGGCCTTTGCGCCAGAGGTGCCTCCCTCGTAGCGCAGGGCTTCGATGGGCGCCATGCGCGAGGCTCTCCAGGCGGGGTAGGCACCACCCACGAAACCTAGAATAAGTACTGTGAATAAAGCCTGCTGGATGATCTCTGGCGTAACGCTGCTAGCGGAGGCACCGAAGAACCCAGCGAATTCTTCAAAGGTAGAGATCATGAACCAGCCCAACGCAATTCCAAATATCCCCCCAACCAAACCAACAATCATGGATTCGCTCAAGATCATGCGCAAGATGCGACCACGTTTCCAGCCCACGGAGCGCAAGACCCCAATTTCACGCGTGCGTTCAACCACGGCCATCAGTTGGGCGTTCATCATCCCCACGCCGCCAATCACGATGGCTAATCCGGCGATTACCCATACAAAGGCCTTCATCATATCGCCCATCATCTGCTTGTCGGCGAAATCATCGGTTGTGCTGAGCGATAGGTCTGACCAGCGCCGTTCCACTCGGCTTTGGACACGCTCACTCAGAGAAGCATCTTTGAGTTGAACGTACACAATGCTGACCTGGCGCAAACGCCCGAGCAGCTCCTGGGCATCCCGGAGAGGCAATACTGCGCCATTATCTTCCAAAGTAGCGCCGGTCTCATAGATGCCGACAACCCGAAAAACGCGCTCTTGAATGCGCAAGGTATCCCCAACTTGTTTGTTAAGCGCTTCAGCAGAGCCTGACCCTAAGAGCATTGGCTTGCCGCGGGCGGAAAGAACTTCTCTTGAGCTCAAAGAAGCGCCCTCGATGATATTGAAGCGCCCGAGGATGAAGCTGTCTTCTGGATACCCAAACACGAAGAAGAGCGGAATTTGTTCGGCCTGGACGATGCCTTCCAACATGCCGCTGGCAGCCAAGACTTCTGACATATCTTCGAGTTCCTGACTGATACTTTCGTCAACGGTGCTCATGCTAACATCGAAAGCATCGGGCTGGCTGAGGATCAGATCTGCTTTGCTACCGGTCAAGAAAGAGTCGTAACCTGCAGCCAAACCGTTGGCCAGGGCTCCTAAACCCACAATCGCCGCGACACCAATCCCAATGCCCAAAGCAGTCAGGATGGTGCGCCCCTTGCGTCGAAGTAAGTTCTTGAAAATCATACGTATCCCTAATCCTGGAAGAAGTGCTCACCATTATGCTACCGGTCTTTCTAGGGCATCCCTATATAATCTAGGGGGTTTAGGTGAACCTAAATTCCTGTTTTAGAGTATTTTTACATCTGGTATCGTCAGCAGGTGAAATGCCAAAGTAGACATCCAGGGAGCCTTACGCAGTTTGCGTTGGCCTTCAACTGCTTCTCCACGCCGGGTAATTTCCCGGCAATGTTCTAAAACAGCTTCATCGGTGAAATAATCTTCCAAGGCGGTCTCACCGGTGAGAATCTCTCGCAAGCCGAGTTTCATGTAGATGGTGCTGACAACTTCTGAGATCCAACCGGGACTGAGCACTAACTCGTCGGCCATGTCGCGGATGGCGAGGTTGAAGATCATCGCCAGGCGGATGACTTCCTGTTCGCGGGGCGTGAACGCTGACCATTGTTTGCGGCCATCTAAGACGCGCAAACCAGAGGGCAAGGCTGCATCATCGATGACGTTACAGACTCCCGGTGTGATGACGCAATCACCCTTAAAGATATCGGATACTGCGGAGGCCAACGCGTAGAGTAATTCGCCTTTTAGCACATATCCGCCACTGCCTGCGTTGAGCACGTATTTGAGGGGCTCTAAGGAAGCTTTAGTGGCTGTGTATAGGATCGTGGGGGAGGCAGATAACTCTTGGGTCATGGCAGCCAACTCAAAAGGTAAGATCGGATCTCCGGGAATCTCTGTGTCCAGAACCACCACATCGACCTTGGTATCTCCCTGGGCCAGGAAATCCACCAGGCCTTTTTTGTCAACCGCTTCACCGATCACACGCGTGCGCCAATCGCGGGTCAACAGCAATGACATCAAGTCACGGGCGAAGGGGTCATCTTCGACAATTAGAACGCGGATATCTTTATGCATTGTTTAGTCCATTAGTCGCTTAGTCTGATAGTTTATTGGGTCTCTAGGATATACCGGGGTGATCTCCCAGATTTAGGGGTACATGGGGTGCCGAGCACCCCATGTACCCCTAAATCTAGAAGGATCTATGGCGTTTCCCAAAACCCCAGCTTATTAGCCGGGGCATAAATCGTCCCGTGTGTTGCATATAACGGCGATACTCGTCGCCAAACAGATCGTGGAGTACTTTTTCTTCGTTTTTGATACGTACCAGTACTACTATGATGATCCCAATCGAGAGGGGAACCCCAATGAACCAGTTTGCTGTTAGCATGAACCAACCCAATCCCATCAAGAAGAAATTTGTGTACATGGGATGGCGTATCCAGCGATAAGGTCCATGAGAAATCAATTGGTGGTCGTCTTGGGTATGTACTGTCGTATGGAATTGCACACCTAATGCCCACTGGATCCACACCAAGAGCAGAATACTACCAAGGGTGATTACTGCACCGACCCAGCGCAGCCAGATGGGAAGGGGGAAAAGCGCCCAATCGAATAGGGTTGGGGCGACGATATAAGCCAATAAACTCAGGATATACCCAAAACCGAAGATGCCCCGCACGGCAACGTTCAGGTTACTCTCTTTATGCTGAACATTGGTACGCACTTGCGCCGCTTTGCGATGAAAGATGACGCGAATAACGATCATGGAGAGAAAAGATAATGAGAAAAGTATGTGAAAAATGCTCATATTTAGGAACCAAATGCTTTTCCGAAGACGGGGGAAGTATCACGCTTTCTCGACAAAGATCTGTTGTGTGATGCGCGTGCCCAAAACGATCGGTTTGTCGCCGCCATTGACCAACAAAGTCAGATTGCCATCGAAAGGCGTGTATCCTGTAATTGAAAAGCTAGCACCCGGAATGATGCCGTTTTCGCTGAGATATCGAAGCAGATCAGGGTCTGTATCGCGCACGCGCTGGATGGTTCCGCGCTCCTCGGGTCTGAGGTGGCTGAGGCACAGCGTCGCATGGGTAGGGATTTCTAAATCCTTGGTCGGAATGGGATCGCCGTGGGGATCGTGCGTCGGGTTTCCCAATACCTGGGCAATGCGCTCTTCGAATTCTTCAGAGATAACATGTTCAAGTCGATCAGCCTCTGCGTCGACCTCATCCCAAGAATACCCCAGGGTTTCGTGCAAGAACAATTCCAATAAGCGATGGTGGCGGATGATTTCCAGAGCTACTTTTTCGCCGTCAGCGGTCAGCACTACACCGCGATGCTTCTGGTATTCGACCAGCGGAGGTTTGGTGCTGGCCAGTTTCTTGATCATACCTGTGACCGATGCTGCCTTTACATCTAAGACATCAGCAATTTGGGTTGTGCTGGCACGTCCGAAATTAAGCGACAAATCGTATATGGTTTTCAAATAATCTTCAATGGCGTGGGTGAGTTCGTCACGCATAGCTAAATCCTTTTTTAGGCACAACTAAATTTTGGGAATTGTAGCAAATGGCATAGGGGTTGTCAAGTTGCGCCAATGGTGGGTGCATTTCAGTTTTGGGGGGAAGATGTGGGAAAATAGGCTCATCTGTGGTAA
>CAYTKR010000137.1:0-13684 GCA_964438295.1 uncultured Anaerolineales bacterium | reverse complement strand
TTCTACGTCAATGGCTGGCTCTAAATGACAACCACAAAATCCGTTAGAAGAAGAATTTTTCAAATCGTTTTCCGTAGCGACTGAATCCCCCATACCAGCCCAAAGATAGCCGTGCAGGTCAGCACAATCGCCGCACCCGAGGCGATACTTAAATAATACGAGAGATACAAGCCAATCACGCCGGAGACCGAGGCAATTGTGGCAGATATGGCCATCATCACTGGCAAGCGTTTGGTTAACAGATAGGCTGTCGCCGCGGGAGTCACCAACATAGCCACCATCAAAGCCACCCCAACCGTTTGCAAAGAAACCACGATAGTGACGGCGATAAGGATCAAGAGCAGGATCTCCAACAAGCGCACTGGCAGCCGGAGCGTCGTCGCTAGGATTGGATCAAATGAAAGCACCATGAACTCTTTGTAGAAAGCCAGAATCGCCAGCAAAACAATTCCCCCAAAGATCGCGATCAACAGCAGATCACCATTGCGCACCCCAAGGACATCTCCAAACAGGAAATGCGCTAGATCGACGCTGTAACTGCGCACTGTAGAGATCAGCGCCACACCCAAGGCAAACGTCCCTGCAAAAATGATGCCAATAGCCGTATCTTCTTTGATCTTTGTGGTGCGACTGATAGCGCCAATCCCCAAGGAGCTAAGGATCGCCGCGATCAACGCCCACCAAAAGAGCGGCTCACGCTCCCCTCCCCCCACCAGATATCCTACGGCAATGCCTGGTAAGATCGCATGCGCCAGAGCATCACCGAAGAATGCCATACCGCGCAATACTACGTAGGTGCCCATCACCGCGCAGACGATTCCCACCATCACAGCAGCGACCAGGCCGCGCACCATGAAGGCATAACCTAAGGGTTCGAGAAGAAAATCAATCATAGTAGTCTGATCGTCCGATGGTCGAATAGTCTGATGGTCAGCAGGCTAATTGACTATCAGACTACCCGACTAGCGGACTACTCGTCACAGCAAGTATCCCCCAGGGCCAGCATACCATCTTCGGTGGGTACCAAGTGTAGGTGTCCTCCATAAGCAGCAACGAGATTCTCCGGGAGCAGCACAACCTCTCCGGTTCCAATCGCGAGCATCCGCTGGTTGAGTAGCATCACCTGGTCGAAACGCTCTGCCGCCATCTTCAGGTCATGCAGCGAAACCAGCACTGTCACCCCCCGCGCTTGAAGATCATCCAAGATGCTGAAAACTTCTTCCTGTGAGCTCACATCCAACCCAGAAAGGGGCTCGTCCATCAGCATCAACTCGGCTTCTTGCGCCAGGGCACGCGCGATGAACATGCGCTGTTGTTGACCTCCTGAAAGCTGGTTGATTTGACGCTTGGCAAGATGGGTCATGCGGACAACTTCTAACGCCCGGTTGACAAGGTCCCAATCGCTGGGCTTGGGGTTGCGAAAGAGGCCCAACTGCCCCACCCGGCCCATCATAACCACATCGGCCACCGTAACGGGAAAACTCCAATCGACCGTGCTGCGCTGGGAAACGTAGGCGATACAGATATGTCCGCCAGGTAAATTACCAAATATTTCTATATGCCCATCCGTAGGAGCGAGCACCCCTGCAATGACCTTAAGCAAAGTGCTTTTGCCTGCCCCATTGGGGCCGACCACTGCCAGACGTTCACCCACCCTTAATTCAAAGGTGACATTTTCCAGGGCTAGACCACTTTCGTAGCGCACGCCAAGTCCCTCGGCGCGCAAAATCGGCGCGTCAGTCTGATGGGGGTCGCGCATTTTAGAGAGGTGTTGCGTAGTTTTTTGGAGTTCTTCGAAGATGGTCATGTTCATATTAGCCCCTCTCCCGCAAACGGGAGAGGTGTTGGGGTGAGGGTCATTTCAACGCGTCCACAAACGCAGCCGTATTGTATCGCATATACGCCAAATAAGAGTCAGCCTCACCCCCAGCTTCACTGAGAGAACCTGTATACACAAAAACCAATTCGACACCGGAATCCTCGGCAACTCTTTCTGCCAATGAGGGATTGACCGTCTTACCAACAAAAACAGCCTGGACACCAAGATCTTGAATAACATCCTCGACCTCGGCCAACTCCTGGGCAGTTGGTTCAGCCAACGAGCTGTAACCGGGGATCAAGGTGCCAACCTGCTCAAAGCCATACTCATTGGCATAATAGCTAAAGAGTGTGTGATCTGTGACTAACCTGCGGTTTTGCTCAGGTATCTGAGCTACCTGCTCACGAATCCAGGCGTCCAAATCCTGGAGTTCGGCCTCGTATGCTTCGGCATTTGCCGCGTAGGCATCGGCATTGTCAGGATCTGCTTCGCTGAGTTCATGCTCGATATTGTGCACCCATATCAGTACATTGTTGGGGTCCATCCAGGTGTGGGGATCACCTCCCTCATGGTGGTGCTTATCCCCTTCGTGCTCTTCCCCTTCGTGTTCTTCGCCCTCGTGCTCTTCGCCTTCGTGATCGTGTTCTTCGCCCTCGTGTTCTTCACCTTCGTGCTCTTCACTTTCGTGACCGTGTTCTTCACCCTCGTGCTCTTCACCTTCAAACATCATCAATTTGATGCCTTCAGACACATGAACCACCTTATCCATCGCTCCAGCACTCTCGATCAGGTTATCAAGAAACTCTTCCAACCCAGCGCCATTGGCGAATACCACATCCGCTTCGGCAACCTTGGCGATATCCTGAGGGGTAGGGTCAAAACCATGCGGATCAGTCCCTACCGGCAGCAGCACATCTACCACAATCAAATCGCCGCCCACTTGTGCGACTACATCACCAACGATGTTGGTGGTGGCCACGACCTTAAGCTTATCCTGGTTGGAAGGCTGCACTTCACTCTGGCTGCAGGCGGTCAGGGTCAAAATTGTCAACAGGGCCATTGAAAGATATAAAACTATTCTTTTCATCGTTTCCTCCGAATTTTCTTTGTAAATGAAAATGATTTTCATTTACAAAGAAAATTCTACCGCCCTTACTTATGCCTGTCAAGAATAAGGCACCCAAATGAGATATCTCAGCCAAAACATAATGGGTCTCTGGAAATTCCCGTAGTGAAATCTACCAACAAATCCGGCGATTCAAGAGGGGTCTCTAGGATTTGCCGGGGTGATCCCCCGTACCCTAAATCTGGAAGGTCCCATGGCGTTTCCCAGAGACCCTTCAAGGGACCTAATGCAATATCCTAGCATTACGGTAGAATATGGCCCATGAAGAGAGCTTTGGAGTTCCTGGGTGGCACAATACTCGGACTGTTACTTGTCCTTCTTTTTATTACTATTCAGAGCGTCAAGTCTGGCACCATTGCCATCCCAGATCAATTCTCTCTGTTTACGACGATATTTCTGGGTATCTTCATAGAAGCAGCGCCTTTTTTGCTCTTCGGCACGCTGGCATCCGGGATCGTAGAAGTGTTTTTCCGTCGCAAGCAATTACAACGCTTCATACCAAGGAATCCTTTGTTGGGCGCGCTGGCTGGGGGATTGATGGGCTTATTTTTCCCCGTTTGTGAATGCGGCGTGGTCCCCCTTACCCGTCGATTGTTCAAAAAAGGATTACCTCCTTCCGTTGGCGTGGCCTTCTTGCTAGCTACACCTGTACTCAATCCAATCGTCATCGCCAGCACCTATGCTGCGTACGGTTGGGGACCAATGCTCTGGCTGCGCATTAGCCTGAGTCTGGTGATTGCGGTCAGTGTCGGGCTGGTCTTTTCGATCCAGAAATACCCCTGGTGGCTATTGCAGCCGGGTTCGATTGCTCCCCTCATGGGTGCCAGCGAAGATATACCAGAAGATGCGCCTTCCGCGTCGCTGATCACTCACCTGCAGCGAGTTCTGCAATTAGCAGCTGAGGAATTCTTCGAAATGGGCCGCTACTTGATCATTGGGGCCATGCTGGCCGCCCTGATGCAGACCTTCATACCCCAATCCGCCTTGCTTGGATTGGGTGGAGGGCCCTTCTCATCCATCATTGTCATGATCCTGCTGGCTGTAATTCTATCGATCTGTTCGACCGTAGACGCATTTGTTTCTCTCGCATTTCTGGGCACTTTTACCAATGGATCGATTCTGGCCTTCTTGGTTTTCGGACCCATGGTCGATATCAAAAGCACCCTGATGTATTTGCAAGTCTTTCGAAAGAAGACCGTTGTCTATCTGATCTTGCTGCCCCTGTTGATGACCATCCTTGCGGGAGTGTTTTTGAATTACTATACTCAATTCTGAGGTTCCAATTATGTCTGCGAAGATAAACCGCACTTTACAGGGGCTGATCTTGCTGGGTTTAGGGTGGTTGCTGTTTGAGAGGTTTTTTACTGGCGAATTGTATTACTACATCAATGAACGCTTCTTCGATTTGGTCATCATTGCCGCAGTAGGATTCCTGGTCCTCGGGTTTGTAGTTTTGGCTTATCGCAGGGATCACTCTCATCACCATCATGATAATGGACCTGCGCACGAACATCATCACCATAAAAGTGGCAGTCGTTGGGCCATAGCGATCGTTTCCATTCCACTCCTGTTGGGCTTTATTATCCCCTCCAAGCCATTAGATTCCAACGTGATCCAGAGCCGCGGCATTTCTAACGACGCTTTTTTCATTTCTAATCCAAACCAGGAAGCCCTGGAACTCAGCGCTCCAGCGGACCAACGCAACATCCTGGATTGGGTCAGAGCTTTCAACTATTCGGAAGATCCCCGCGAATTCGCCGGCCAGACTGCGGATGTGATCGGCTTTGTATATCACGATCCCAGGCTTCCAGACCATCAATTTCTGGTCAGCCGATTGACGGTCACCTGCTGCGTGGCCGATGCTTTTGCCATCGGCATGGTCGTGGATTGGCCCCAGGCGGCAGAAATGGCCGACAATGCCTGGGTACATGTGCGAGGTGAAGTTCAAACTGTGGAGCTTGAAGGACGCACCCTCCCCCTGATCATTGCAGACAGCATCAAGGATACCGACCCTCCCGCGCAACCCTATCTGTTTCCGTAGATCATTTCCCCGGAAACTCCAAGCTTTCGAAGAAAGCCGTTTCCAGGGAAATATAATCCAACAATGAGAATCGACCCCTTTGACTACACCGTTTGGGCAATCTGCCTGCTGCTCGTTGCCGCGATCGCTGGCCTGGTTTGGGGTGGCAACCAACGCGGGATTACCATCATATCTACAATCCCGCCTGATGGGGGACAGCTAGGGGTCAAGGGACCTTTGGTGGTTCAATTTCTCCAACCTATCGACTCAGAAGGCATCCAGGGGATGTTCTCTATCGAGCCAGATGTTTCTGGAAAAAGTATCGTTCGGGATGATCAATTGCTTTTCTTCCCCGATCAAGCGCTCATACCCAATTCAAAATATATTGCAACGTTGAGAGCAGGAATCATCGCTCAAAATGGCAGGCGGGTCAAGCGTGAATACTCATGGTCATTTTCTGTTCGCGATCCCGGAATCGTTTATTTGGGTTATGATGACAACGAACTGTATTATGTCCCATTGTCAGGGGGGGAAAGCGAACTCCTGACAAACACCGCTGGCGCAATCTTTGATTTCGCCCCATCCAAGGTTGGCAGCCAAATTGCTTTTTCGGTGATCAATGAGGAAAAGGGTTTCGATATTTGGGTGATGGACCGTGAAGCAGGCAGCCACCAAATATTGGTCGAATGCGGATTGGATCGTTGCGCAACTCCAGCCTGGTCACCAGACGGAACTCAACTGGCTTACAGTCGCACCGAGGCAGGGCTAGGTCCCAATGAACCCTATGGTTCACCTAAGATTTGGCTGGCAGACACCCATACTGGAGAGACCTTTCGCTTATATAGCGACACTCAAAAAATTGGCTACGGACCGGGATGGTCCCCCAATGGGCAGAAACTGGCCTACTCAGATGGGATCAACAACCAAATTGTTGTACTGGATATCGAAACTGGAGATGAATTTTTCATCCCTACCCGATCTGGCCGCATCGGTAGTTGGTCGCCGGATAGCAGTCAGCTCGTTTACAGCGATTTCTTGAATACCGAAAGTGGTACAGTCGAAGTGATCAATATGGTCGATTTCGAAACCCAGGATATTCTCAATTTCCTTGGGTATCGTCCTAATGAGAACTCTTATAACAGCCCAAAATGGTCTCCGACCGGCAAGTGGATCGCTGCACGGGCTAAAGCCAACCCAACAGACATTCATTATGAGCTGATGATCCTGGAAGCAGACGCCGCGTACGGTTATGTCTTAGCCGATGACCCAAACTATGCCTACCTCAACCATAGTTTTGATCCTACGGGAAGATACCTGGTCTATCAACGAACCCAACTGGGGGTGGCCTATTCAATTCCTGAGATTCTGATAATCGACATTCAATCGAATCAAACTTTTTTGACGGTAGCCAATGCATCGTTTCCCGCTTGGCTGCCATAATATTCAAATCTCACCACTCTGACAATTCGCGCATAACCCGAAGAGTTGTAACCAATGCTCTTGTACCTCATAACCACTTGTCTTTTCCACTCGATCAAATAACGGGGTCAGATTATCCCCTTCAAAAAATTGAGTTTCTCCACAAGAATTGCAAATCAACAAGTGCTGGTGTCCAGTAAACCCGGCAATAAATGCCTGGCAACCATCGGGGTGATGTACACGTTGAATCAGTTCCAATTCTTCCAACCTTTCCAGTGTGCGATAAACGCTCACGAGTCCCAAGGATGGGTATTGTTCTCTCGCTAGATCATAAATTTGGGCGGCATTAAGTGCTCGTTGAGAATTTGCCATTGTTTCTACAACGGCTCGACGTGGGCCAGTCAGGCGGTAACCGCTGGATTTCAAACAATCCAGCCAACCATTTCTTCGATCATTGCAGGGGGAAATTTGATCTGTCATGGCGACTCGTAAGTATGGAGTGTACAAATCTTGCCGTCCTTCAACATTGTACCTCATGGTTGTTTTACTTGCGAAGTTCCGAATTGGGTTCTCTGTGAAATTCCGGGTTGATCTCCTAGATTTAGTGGGAAAGTCGATCCGGATTGCAAATCAAGCTCATTCTTTCCATTTGATATTGCATCCCAGGCTGGGCTTTTGTTGACCAGTGACGAGCCTTCCAGCCAGCATATCATCTAACGCGGCGCGCAGATCTTTTCCAGTCACAGGGATATCGCTTTTAGGACGCGAATCATCCAACTGACCTCGGTAAGCCAACTTCATATCTCCATCGAAGATATAGAAATCTGGCGTGCAGGCCGCATTATACGCTTTGGCCACTTCCTGGGTTTCATCAAATAGATAAGGAAAGGGATATCCCAATGCCAATGCATATTCCTTCATCTTATCGGGATGATCTTCTGGGTAATTCTCGACATCATTGGAACTGATCGCAATGAAGGATACACCCTGGGTGTGATAATCATTAGCTAAAGCGACAAGCTGATCATTGACATGTTTGACAAATGGGCAATGATTGCAAATGAACATGATCACTGTAGCCTGAGTGGATTTCAGTTCCTCCAGGCTTTTAATGCGCCCTGAAACAGTGTCTGGGAGTCTGAAGTCAGGGGCTTCCGTGCCCAATGCCAGCATAGTAGATGGTGTGGCAACCATATTACCTTCCTTTCGATCTACGATTTGAACTCTCTTTCAAAGATACCATAGTTTCGATCCGCCGGGTGACTGCGTTGGCGATGCTGAATGATAAGAATGCAAATGCCAGCAGGATCAGAGCAGTTAGGAAGGCACTCCCCAGGTCACTCTCAAGCCTCGAATAGATCAACAGCGGCATGGTTTGTGTGCGGCCACCCAAATTCCCGGCAAACAAGATCGTAGCGCCGAATTCTCCCAAAGCTCTGGCCCAACTAAGCATCAGCCCAGCAAAGAGAGAATTCACACTGATGGGAATCGTTATACGCCAAAATGTGACCCAACGGTTGGCACCATCTACAGCGGCTGCTTCCTGGATCTCTTGATCAATGGCGCTAAAACTGGCTTGCGCTGCCCGGATGTAGAATGGGGATGAAACGAACACTTGCGCAATGATCACCGCCGTGGTCGTAAAGGGGATTTCCAAATTCAGGGCGCTGAGTGCCCCACCCAGCAAACCTAAACGTCCAAAGGTCGCCAGTAAGGCCAATCCCGCGATCACCGGAGGGATGACGATAGGCATTTCGATGAACGACATCATGAAACGTTTGAGCGGGAACTGGGTGTTGGCGAAAAGATACGCCAAGGGTGTGCCAGTGAGCAAAATGACACCCATGCTGATCAATGTTGTGCGCAAGCTCAACCAGACACTGGTAAATATGGTTGGACTAATCGGTGTGGAGAAAGCTTGGAAAGAGAATGTCCGCCAAATTAATGCCACCGAAGGTAAAAACAATAGCAGCCATAATGAGGCTGCCAGCAGATACAATATCATCCTGGCAGGATTGAACTTGGGATTTGTTTGCAAGGGGGTTGACATATTAATAAGCAACGTCTGGTTGAATGGAGATAAATCCCCAATCCATTAGGATCTCCTGCCCGGTTTCACCAAGTACGAAATCGATAAACTCTCTCGCCAATTCTCCGGCTTCTGAGTCTTCGATCGCGGCGATGGGGTATCTGGCGATCACGTTCAGGGAATCTGGAATCTCAATTTTTTCAACCCACTCAGTGATATCAGGGGTAATATCCGATGTATAAACAATGCCAGCATCTGCCTCGCCCAAGGCGATCTTGGTGGACACTTGCCGGACATTACTTTCTTCGGAAACCAGGTTCTCATATATCGCCTTCTGGTCTGATCCAGGCAAGGTGTGGATGATTTGATCGGCATAGTCCCGCACAGGAACTCCCTCGACGGCCATTAATATCGAAACATTGGCATTCCCTAAATCATCGATGGTTTGAATATTCGCTGGGTTACCCGCGGGCACCAGGATGGTCAATTCATTGGCAATAAATGACCTCACTCCAGCAGGATCAACCCTCCCATTGGTCATAACAACCTGCATTTGGTTCTCATTCGCGGAAGCAAACACATCCGCGGTCACGCCCTCGCTCAGTTGAGTAGCTAATTGTGACGAACTTGCAAAGTTCAAGATCAAATCTACATCTGGGTGGCTATTCTCGAATACCCTTTCGAGTTCCGCGAAGCTATCGCTAAGGGAAGCCGCCGCAAAAACGATCAATTCATCAGGATTGCGACTGTCGGAATCACTCATGGAACGACAGGAAACCAATCCAAAAATAATGCCCACTGCAAGTAGTTTGATAATACGTTGTCGAGATATTCTGATCACCATAAACCTAAGATTTAGGAAATTGTCTGGAATAATGGGTGCAAGCGATAACCACATTCCCTATTCCAGGCAACGCACGCTTTACGTGCGTAACTACTTATTCTGAAGAAACAAAATCAATTCCCTGAACTGTCTCCAGCCATTCCAACATTGAAGAGATTTGTCCCACACGGAAATCATGGATTGCAGTCTCGAAGGATTGCTGCCCAGCGAGATCTTGCAGAATCTGCTGTTCTTCTGCCAGCCAGGCACGGCAAGTGTCGGTCTGCCCTTGAATGAGTTGATTTTTGATGTCAAGTCCGTGCTGAATTGCAAAGAACAATTTCACCAGGAATTCAAGGCGGAATTGGCGCGCATTTTCGACTGGTTGAACGACCCAGGTTCGATATGCGCTTTCTCCGGCATCGGTAATGCGGAAAACTTTGCGCGCCGGGCGGTTCTCCTGATAATGGGTATCGGCCTGGATCAAACCCATCGATTCGAGCCTCGCCAGCATGGCATACAAACGGCTCTGCTTGATGCGCCAAATCTCCCACAACCCAGGCAGGTTGGAAAAGCGCTGATAGATCTCATAACCATGCAGGTCTTCAGAATGTAAGAAACCCAGCAGAGCAATATCACTGACCATTCGGCCTTCTTTTATTCACGCATTGAGTATTCAACAAATGAATAATACCATATGCCTATTCAAATGCAAAGATCAATTCCGTCACTAAACCAATTATATAGACAAAATATTGACAAAACTTTTACATTGTGCTATAGTACAGGGTATAGAACCAAGTAGGAGACTGTTGTGAAAAATTCTCGATTGCTGCCAGTATTTTTAGTCGTTTTTGTGGATCTCTTGGGATTTGGGCTGATCCTGCCCTTATTGCCCTACTACGCCGATGCCTATGGTGCAACGCCATTAGTCGTCGGTTTATTGACGGCTTCGTATGCCGCCGCACAACTACTGGGCGCACCCTTATTGGGTCGTCTTTCCGATCAATTTGGGCGTCGTCCAATCTTGCTGGTGAGCATCTTTGGCACCTTTGTGGGCTTCTTGCTGTTGGGTGTAGCCGAACCTTTTGGCGCAAGTTTGGCCGACTGGTTTGGTCTGGCTGCCTCAGCCAACGCCTTTATCATTGGTACCCTCTTCATCTCCCGCGTGACCGACGGGCTGACCGGTGGCAATATCAGTGTGGCTCAGGCTTACATCACGGATGTAACAACCGAAAAGAACCGCGCCCAAGGTCTGGGAATGATCGGGGCTGCCTTCGGCCTGGGGTTCATCATCGGGCCAGCCACTGGCGGCGTGCTGAGTGCCTGGGGTTACGCGGTTCCAGCCTATGCTGCTGCGGGTTTAGCATTGATCAACCTTGTGGCAGTCTACTTTGCCCTGCCCGAATCGTTGACTCCAGAAAAACGCGCCGAGATGGCCGCCAGGGAAGCAGAACAACCCTCCTTCACTCTGAAAGCATTATGGCAGGCTCTCAGCCGGCCACGCGTTGGGCCGTTGCTGAATATTCGCTTCTTCTTCGGTCTGGCTTTTTCAATTTTCCAAACCATATTTGCGCTTTACGCCCAGTATCAACTAGACTTGGATGCGCGAGCAACCGGCTTCATTTTGACCTATGTCGGTGTACTCTCTGTCATCGTGCAGGGATTTGCGGTAGGGAAGCTGAGCCAACGCTTCAAAGAGAATCGTCTGATATTAGCTTCTACGCTGATCATGGCCGTCAGCCTGTTAGCCTGGGCCTTTACGCCCAACGTGATCACACTGCTGATTGTTATGGCCCCACTGGCCTTCGCTGGGGGAACACTCAACACTATCCTGAACAGTGCCCTCACCAAAGTAGTCTACCCTGAAGAGGTAGGCGGCACACTGGGATTAAGCGCTTCGCTGGAAAGCCTGACGCGCGTAATTGCGCCGTCTCTGGGCGGATTCCTGCTGGGCCTGATTGGCACCTGGTCGCCCGGACTGCTGGCGGCGTTGATCATGGGCTGGGTAAGCTTCTTCGTCTGGAGGCGTCTGATCCTCAATCCAGACCCCCCTTTACCGGCAAGACCCGCTTCGGTATCTGGCAAAGCCAGCATATAAAAATAGATCGGAGAATCACGAAGATAACGGCTTTGAATCTACATCAAAATTCATGAGAGAAATAATGACCCAAACAATACAAACATTCCAAGGATATTTCGAGCGCATCGACCTGCGCATCACCCGTTGGATGGCACGCTACAGCCTGAGCATCTTGCGTTTTGGGCTGGGTGTGATCTTTGTCTGGTTCGGGGCGCTGAAACTCTTCCCCGGCATGAGCCCGGCAGAGGAACTGGTTCGCAACACGATCTATTTCTTTGACCCGGACTTCTTCCTACCCATTCTGGCGATCTGGGAAATGCTGATCGGGGTTGGGTTCCTGATTGGCTTATTTACCCACAGATTTCAACGCATCACGATTTTACTGCTCTTCCTGCAGATGCCAGGCACTGCATTGCCCTTAGTCATCCTGCCCGAGGTATGTTGGACCAGCTTCCCTTTCGCCCTCACTCTGGAAGGGCAGTACATCATCAAAAATCTGGCCATCATTGGATCGGCACTTGTCCTGGGTGCCACCGTGCGCGGCGGAGAGGTTGTCTCTGAGCCAATAAATTCATAAAAATATTGGGTGCACTTTTCTGTTATTTCGATGAATAAGTCATCACCCAAATTCGTCGCACCTGAAAGACATAAATTGATAGGAGATAAAAATGTCCATTTTACGAATCGTACTAATCGCTGGGGTTGTCGTTGGTGGTGCGGGGTTATTGTGGAAAATTGCCCCCGCCCGTAGCAAATTATTGGTTACCCGCGCTGAACCCCATTTTCCGATCGTTTCCGGGTTCAATCTGAACCGCCAGGAATTCGAGTTTCCGCGCGATTTTGGCGGCGACCTCAACCTGGTAATCGTACCCTTCCAGCAATGGCACCAGACCCTTGTCAACACCTGGCTACCCACTGCGCAAGAGATCGAGGCTTCGTTCCCGGGCTTCATTTACTACGAGCTGCCCACGATCTATGAGATGCCGGCTATCTCTCGCACTTTCATTAACGAAGGCATGCGCGCTGGCATCCCCGACCAGACTGCCCGCGAGCGTACCATTACGCTCTATCTAGATAAGGCGATTTTCAAATCGGCGCTGGATATCCGTTATGAAGATGATATTTATTTGTTCCTGGTCGACCGTGATGGTAACATTCTTTGGCAAACAGTAGGCGAATATACACCTGAGAAAGCCAACGAATTAATTGAAGTTATCAAGTCGCAACGCTAAAGTTCTATTGTATAGAAAATGAAAGAGCTATTCGATGATCAAGCCATCTGGTAATGGGTTTATCTGCCTTGAAAACTTGCATAAACAGTTCCTGGAAGGCGGCCAAGAGCGCCAAATCTTGCAAGGGACGAGCGCCACTTTCAAGCGCGGCGAATTCATCGCCATCTTGGGCAAGAGCGGCAGCGGCAAGAGCACACTGTTGAACGTGGTCAGCGGCATTGACCAGGCCGACCAGGGTGAGATTATCATCAACGGGCAAACACTCACCAAATTGGATGAGAATCAACGCACGCTCTTTCGGCGCAGGAATATCGGCTTCGTTTTCCAGTTTTTCAACTTGATCCCCACCCTGAGGGTCATTGAGAATGTCAGCCTGCCTCTGGAACTTCTGGGGGTGGAATTGAGCGAGGCGAGAGAGCAAGCCAGCCAAATCCTGGCGGAGGTGGGTCTTGCTGACCGCCTGAACACATTCCCCGAAAGACTCTCCGGCGGCGAGCAGCAGCGCGTTGCCCTTGCCCGCGCCCTGGTGCATGATCCTCTGGTGGTGCTGGCCGATGAGCCCACCGGCAACCTGGACGAAGAGACCGGCGAGCAGGTTTTGGCCTTACTGGACAAGCTCACCCGCCAGGCCGGAAAGAACCTGATTATGGTCACCCACAGCAAGGAGAACGCCGTCTTCGCCGACCGAATTTTCGAGTTGCAGGGTGGTTGTTTAAATGAACTAGATAACAACTAGACAACTGAACTCCAGATGATACCCATATCGGTCGGTAATGCATCAACGATGCTAGTAGAGTGGAACCGCATGCGAAGAACGCCTACGGCGAGACGCCAAGTTCATAGTTATACTAGTTTTTGGAAAAATAATACGATATCAGAAAAAAGCCAATTTAGCTTACCCTCACCCCAGGCCCCTCTCCCACTGGGAGAGGGGAAACCGAAGCAGCGCGGAGGTGGGGTGAGGGAATTAATGGGGCAAATATGCAAAACCTTTGCGCCCTTGGCGACTACGCGGTGAATTAGTGAACATGAATTCAATCGCCTATCCGAGAATATAAATCTGGTGAATAATACTAATTTGCTCTCTCGCTCTCTCTTATATATCGGTTGGCGATACCTTATCCGCCACTTCT